>JAYTNY010000603.1:0-5414 GCA_043748055.1 Roseobacter sp. | reverse complement strand
AGGATTTTGATCATCAGCAGCGACAATTTGTTGAAAAGTGTCAACAGCTCGCTCTGCGAAAGCAAGATTACCCGTTGATGCTAGCACCAAATACACCCGGCCCTGATCCATCAAAATTTGCACCATGTTTGGTGCGATGTCCAGTGCGCGCTGGTAATAACTCAGCGCCGTTTCATAGCTCTGCCCGCACACCTCGTAGTAATAGCCCAGCTTGTGCAGGGCCTCTGGGTTGTCGGGCGCTAAATCGGCAGCTTGTTGAGCCGAACCCAACGCGCTCACACAATCGCCTTTGTCGGTGTAGACCTCGGCCAAGTAGGCATGTGCCGTTGCGTTTTTCGCATCGGCGGCCACAGCAGCCTGGCACTCAGTCAAGGCCGCATCCAGCTTTTGTTGGTACTCCAGCGAGAGGCACAAAATGGCGCGTGCATCGGCGTTTTTGCTCTGGCCGTTCAGTTGCAGAATGCGGCGCACGCGTTGCTCGGCTTTGGCGTATTGACCTAAAAATGCAGTCAGGCGCGCAGCTTTAATCTGCAACGCCACATCGTTGGGGCGGCGGCGGCTAAGCTGGTCGTAGAGCGTAATCGCCCCACGAAAGTTGCCGTCGTTAAAAGCCGCATCTGCTTGTGCAATATTTTCTTCAATGCTGCGGGTGGGGGTTAAGGTGATGGCGGGTGAAGGGGTGAGTTGCGGCCCGGCCAGCGGGCCAGTGCCCAGCCGCCGTTGCACCCACACATAGCCGCCAATAATGACTGCGCCCACGAGCAGCAATAAAAAGAACCACGCATCGCTGCCACGCTTCGGCTTGGGCTTCCACGGCTTCACACGGTTTCGCCTCAGGTTCACAAAACCATGTTAGCACGCGAAGAAAATTGGCGCTCGTAGGGGCGCAGCATGCTGCGCCCCTACTCTATTTTTAGGCCGGCACAGCTTCTGGCTTAAACAACATCCCATCCAACAATCGTTCTACGGCCATCGTGTGGCTATCGCGGCCGTGCTTCTCAAAGTATTCACTGTTGCAACTCCACTGGCCGTGGTCGTAGGTGACCAGGTAATCGCCGTTGTCACCGCGCACACGCACGGTGAACGTGAGGAATTCAAAGCGATCTTTCTCTTCGGCATAGCGGTGCGCCTTCTCTACTTTGCCAATCAAGCTCGAATCGGTCATTGCAAACCTCCTATCTCAAACACATCCCCACACATTTATTGGCTCTGTCTGCCAGTGGGGGATAACCGGCACACAGAGATAGAAACAAAAAAGCACGCGGCGTATTTCGCGCGCGTGCTTCTAGGTCGTCATCCGAGTTGCGATCAAACGAACTGCGTTTGCACAATCCGGCTGAGTCAATCTCTTTAATATCAGCAAAATTAACTTCATGTAAAAGAGATTCTAGAACTTGCTTCGCCAATGTCAACTCAACAAAGGTTGAACATGGCTACTAACTTTTATTCTCAAAGCCAACTCTAAACAATCGCCTGCAAAACTATTTCAAAAATAAGAGTTTGTTGAGTAAATGTCTGACAAAACCCTCTCACCCTTTGCTCAGCAACATCAGAGATAAGTGAACTTTAAGTGTGTTGCAAAAATGAGTCCTGGTAGCCGCAGGCTTCAGACTGCGCTTGATATACCAAGTAACTGCAACAAGAGACAAGTCTTGCACGTTGTTATTTGTATGTAAGCGCAGTTTAGCGACCTGCGGCTACCGCAAAAAGCGAGTAGGTGTGTGTGTATGTATGCTATTGTGAATGTTGTGGATAAAACGTGGATAAGTGACAATAAACCTGTGGATGACAAAAATAGAAATGGCAAAAAAGCCCTCATCATCGGCTCCGGCTTTGGTGGCCTTTCGCTGGGCATTCGGTTGCAAAGCCTGGGCTTTAGCACCACGATCTTAGAAAAGCTGGATGCGCCGGGTGGCCGCGCCTACGTGCGCAAAGCGCAGGGCTTTACGTTCGACATGGGGCCAACCGTCATCACCGTGCCGCACTTCATCGAAGAATTATTTGCGCTAAAAGTCGGCCAGTCCAATCTAAGTGAGCCGGACTTCCCCGCTTCAATCCTGGGTGATGACCAGCGTATTAAAGCAGGCATCAGCGGCGGGCCGCACACCAGCAAATATGTCACCCTCGTCCCCATCCTGCCCTTCTACCGCATCTACTTTGAGGACGGCACTTACTTCGATTACGACGGCGACCCAACGCATACTCGTGAGCAAATCCAAAAACTCGCGCCCGATGATCTAGACGGCTACGAGCGTTTCCACGCCGATGCCAAAGCTATCTTCGAGCGCGGCTTCTTGCAACTGGGCTACACCTACTTCAAAGATGTGCCCAGCATGCTGCGTGTCGTTCCAGATTTGTTTAAGCTCGATGCCGTACGCGCCTTGTTCAGCTTCACCCACAAATACTTTAAGAGCGACAAACTGCGCCAGGTCTTCAGCTTCGAGCCACTGCTGGTCGGCGGCAACCCGCTGAATGTGCCCGCCATCTACGCCATGATTCACTTCGTGGAAAAGACGTGGGGCATTCACTACGCCATGGGCGGCACGGGCGCCCTTGTTCGCGGCCTGGTGCAAAAGTTTGAGGAGTTGGGCGGGCGCATGCAGTACAACGCGGAAGTCAAACGCATCAATGTAGTCGGCAACCTCATCAACAAAAAACGCGCCACCGGCGTAACGCTGGCCAATGGCGAAATGCTCAATGCCGATCTCGTCGTGTCCAATGGCGATTACGCGAACACCTATCTCAAACTCATCGAGCCGCAATACCGCCTGCTGCAATCCGATCTGCGCGTCAAGCTCACCCGCCAATCCATGTCGCTGCTCGTCGTTTACTTCGGGTTCAAAGCGGATGGCTTGGCCCTTGATCTTCGCCACCACAACATCATTCTTGGCCCACGCTACGAAGGCTTGCTCACCGATATTTTCAATCGCAAGGTGCTGGCCGATGACTTCTCGCAATACCTGCACATTCCAACGCTCACCGACCCCAGCCTGGCCCCACCCGGCCACCACACCGCCTACACATTGGTGCCCGTGCCCAACAACGCCAGCGGGTTAGATTGGAGCCTGGAAGGCGACAAGCTAGTGGACAAAGTGTTGCGCTTTCTGGACGAGCGCGGCTACATCCCCGGCTTGTGCGAACGCATCGTCTACAAGAGCTTCATCACCCCAGACTATTTTGAACACACGCTAAACAGCCATCTGGGCAATGCCTTTGGCCCCGAACCGCTGCTGACCCAAAGCGCTTTTTTTAGACCTCACAACAAAAGCGAGGACATCGAAAACTTCTACCTAGTGGGCGCAGGCGCACAACCCGGCGGCGGCACCCCCAGCGTGATGATGAGCGCCAAGATGACCGCCCGCGTCATCGCCGAAGACTTCAAAGTACGCGGATGAGCTACGAAGTGTTTTTCGCGGAGATGCGGAGACGGCAGAGGAACGGAGGTTATTTTTAATTCTCCGTTCCCTCCGCTCCTTCGTATCTCCGCGAAAGAGAATCCCTGATCGAAAGCAAGTTTTGCAGCAAGTTAGGCCATTTGGAGTTGAGAGTATGTACGCTAAAATCCCACGCGAGTTACCCATCGAGACCCGCCCGATCGTCGAGGTGCAACCGATGATCGAGAACAACCCGATTAAGGACTCTTTCCCCGTGCCCCACAAGAAAGCAGAAAAAGCTGAGTTAGCAATTGCATACGCGCACTGCGAAGAGGTGACGAAGCATCACAGCAAATCGTTCTATCTCGCCACCAGTTTTTTGCCGCGCGAAAAGCGCCGGGCCATCCGTGCGTTCTACGCCTTCTGCCGTACCACCGACGATATTGTGGATTTGCCGCGCACGGCTTATTTGAACCTGGAGGAGTGGCGCTTTGCCGCGCGCAAACCGCCATCGGCCCAAACCAACCCGGTGCTGCTGGCCTGGGCCGATGCCAAAGAACGCTACGAGCTGCCCCAGCAATATGCTGAGGAACTCATTGACGGCTGCGAGTTAGACCTGCGCGTCAGCCGCTACGAGAACTTCGATCAATTGCGCCGCTACTGCTATCTCGTCGCCAGCACAGTCGGGTTAATCTCCATGCACATCATCGGCAGCACCGACGCGGCTGGGTTTGATGGCCCCACAACGGACTCGGCAATTGAGTTAGGCATCGCCCTACAACTCACCAACATCTTGCGCGATGTGGGCGAGGACTTGACGCGTGGCCGCATCTACTTGCCACAAGACGAGCTGGCCGATTTTGGCTACGCCGAACGCGACCTGTGCGAGCAAAGGAACACCGAGCAATTCAAGCGCCTCATGCAGTTTCAAATCAGCCGCACCGATGCGCTGTATCAAGATAATTTCTTCGGCATCGCCAAGCTCAAACAAGATGGGCGCATGGCCGTTGGCTCGGCCATCCTGCTGTATCGGGGCATTCTCGGCAAGATTACGCAAAACGGCTACAACGTCTTCACCCAGCGCGCCCACCTCAGCACTGCCGAGAAGCTGGCGCGGCTGCCGGGCATTTATGCGCAAGTTAGAAATATGAAATATGAAGTATGAGGTCTGAAGTATGAAAGCTCGCACTTCATACCTCATACCTCATACCTCATACCTCATCCTCGCAGCCTACCTGCTCTGCCTGCCCATCTACTGCTTGCTGCGCGTGTTTGGTTTGACTGGGCCGTTGCAAGTGATGACGTTTGTCATTCCAGTTGTGTTGTGTGCGTTCTCCGTCGCACACGCCATCGAAACGCGCGGGCTTAAGACGGCGCTGCTGTTCTTCGTCAGCGGTGCGGTTATCTCACTCGGCACCGAACTGATAGGCACTGCGACGGGCTTGTTATTCGGCAACTACACCTATACCGAGCGCATGGGCTACAAGCTCTTCGGCCTGGTGCCCTGGCTTATTCCGGTGGCGTGGTGCAGCATGTTGTATCCGGCATGGTGTGTGGTGCGCTTCTTGCTTAGCCAATTGCCAATTGCCAATCGAAAACATATTAGCTATTGGCTATTGGCTATTGGCCTGTCTGCGCTTGCCCTCACCACCTGGGATTTGAGCCTGGACCCACGCATGGTGCAAGATGGCAATTGGATTTGGCACGACGGCGGCATTTACTTCGGTGTGCCACTCAGCAACTATTTTGGCTGGGTGGTAACGGCGTTGCTGGTTTATCTCGTGTGGGGGGTTTTAGAGATTAGAGATTGGAGATTGGAGATTCGCGGAGATCAATCTCCACTTCCTAATCTCCAATCTCATCTGCCCGTTTTGGCCTATATTTTTGTTTGGCTAGGCGAGAGCATTGCCAACGTGTTGTTTTGGGCTGGGCCAGGCGTGGGCTTGTGCGTGTTTGTGGGGATGGGGCTGTTTGCGATTCCGGCGTTGCGAAAATTATTGATGTAAAGCATTCAAACAGCATCCATGCAGCGGTTTGAGG
>JAYTNY010000602.1:0-7506 GCA_043748055.1 Roseobacter sp. | reverse complement strand
GGGATTGGTGAGTGCCAATCCCTAATCCCTAATCCCTAATCCCTTCTTCATGGAACAAGACCGAGCCAAACAAATCCAAACCATGTTCAGCCGCATTACAGGGCGGTATGACCTGATGAACCGCGTGATGACCGGCGGGCTGGACGGCGCGTGGCGCAAGACCACGGCAGCCCAACTTAAGCTAAAAGACAACGCACGCGTGCTAGACCTCGCCACCGGCACAGGCGATTTGGCGTTTGCCGTGCGCGAACGCTTCCCCACCGCGCACGTAGTGGCCGCCGACTTTAGCGAGACCATTTTGCGTGAGGGCGCGCGCAAGGCCGCGTTGCGGGCCGACAAAGACTATTACGACTGGGCTGTCGGCGACGCGCTCAGCCTGTCTTACCCCGATGCCACGTTCGATGCTTGCACCAACGCCTTCTTGCTGCGCAATGCCGTAGACCTGCGGCGTTGCCTGCACGAGATGATGCGCGTGGTGAAGCCGGGCGGGCAGGTGGTGTGCATGGAGATCACCCATCCGCAAACGCCTGTGTTTAAGCAACTGTTTACGCTGTATTTCTACAAGATTGTGCCGGTGATTGGCGGCATCGTTGCAGGCGACCCGAAGGCCTACAGTTATTTGCCAAACTCGCTCAGCAAGTTCCCGCCAGCCAAGCCATTAAAGGCAGTGATGGAAGAGGTGGGCTACAAAAACGTGTACTACAAGCTGATGGGTGGCGGGGTGATGGCGGTGCATGTGGGACAACGCGAATAGCGACAGGTGAACGGGGTAGCAAGGCAGATTTTCAGACTCAGCCACAACGATGAAGAGCCTATAATTTAGGTATGTCCAACATTCAGCTTAGTTGGCTCACATGCCCTGAAGTTGAACGGAAGCCGGGGAAAGTGAGCGGTAATTGGGTTTTTCGGGGGACGCGCGTACCCGTGCGAGCCTTGTTTGAGAATCTCCGAGATGGAGCATCTATCGAGGAATTTCTAAAGTGGTTTCCTGGGGTTCGCCGCGATCAGGTTCAAGCTGTCTTGGATCATGAGCTTGCGACGCTTTCTGCTGCGGTGGCTTGATGAAGATTCTTTTTGATCAAGGCACTCCAGTGCCGTTGCGTGCGTATTTGACTGAGCATGATGTTGATACGGCCTATGAACGAGGATGGTCTGGCCTTCAAAACGGCGATTTGTTGCAAGCAACTGAGAATGAAGCCTATGATGTCTTTGTAACGACCGATCAAAATCTGAAGTATCAACAAAACATGACTGGTCGAAGATTGGCAATACTGGTTTTGCTCACTACATCGTGGCCGATTATTAAGCCGCACAGCGTGGAAATTTGTAGAGCAATCGAAGGGCTTTTGGTTGGGGAATACAAAGAATTTGAGTTCGACCTTTGAGCGAAGCACTAGACCTTACGATCACGGAAGAAACCCTTTGAAAGCGGGTTGCATCTCCGGCTTGCATTCCTAAAATGGCAGGCATGACGACGCTAATTGAACCTCGAAACCCAACCTCACTGGATGATTTTTTGTTCGATCTGAATGGCTACCTGGTGTTAAAAAATGCCGCCGAGCCTGAGTTGATCGCTGAGCTAAACCACGCCTTCGACACCTTCCCCCCGCTGCAACGGCTTGAATGGTGGGGCAATGCTCTGCGCCGAGACTACACCGGCGAGACCGGCTTTGAACTGCACAACGTGGTGGAGTGCGGCGAGCCGTTTGAGAAATTGATTGACCATCCTGGTTGGATAAACCACCTGCGCCGGTATTGCGGCGAGCAGGATAGCTATGTGGAAGGCTTGTTTATAGATGAGTGCATCGCCTCCATTCGGCGCAGCGGCGGGCATCACCCGGTGCATTCGGGCGGTTTTCGTGGGGCATTGCGCGGCAAGTATGGCTACGAGCATGGCGTGTTCCGCTGCGGTCAGTGCAACATCATTTTGGCGCTAACCGATGTTGGCCCCGGCGATGGCCCGACGATGGTGGTCCCTGGCAGCCACAAGAGCAACTTTGTGCATCCCAACGCGGGTGACTATATGCGTGGCGACCGCATGGACACGCTCGAAGGGGCCATCCCGGTGTATATGCAGGCGGGCGATGCCTTGTTATTTGTAGATGGCCTGATGCACGGCGGCAGCAGCCGCACCAACGCAGGCGGCGAGCGGCGCGTCACCATCTTTCGCTACGGCCCCCTGTGGGCCAGCACGCGCTTTGGCTTTGAGTACTCGCAAGCCTTGCTGAGCAGACTAACGCCTGAGCGTCGCAAGATTTTGCGGCCCGTGCCGCAGATTCGGCCCCCAAACGGTTGAATCCTTTCCAAATCCCGCCACTTTTGATAAAACCTTCGCATGGCAAAGATGGATTTCGGCATTACCTTAAAAAGTGACTTGGATGTGTTTCGGGAAGTGGCGATTGCGAAGCAAGCGGAAGCGGCGGGCTTTGATTACTTGTGGAGCTTCGACAGCCATGTGCTGTGGCAAGAGTGTTTCCCGCGTTTTGCGCTGTGGGCCTGGGAGACGAAGCGATTGCGCATCGGCACACTCGTCACCAACCCGGTGGTGCGGGATGTGACCGTGGCGTCGTCGCTGTTTGCCACGCTGCAAAACATCAGCAAAGGCCGCATGGATATGGGCATTGGTCGCGGCGATTCATCGCGGCGGCGTTTAGGCCAAAAGCCCACCACGATGGCGAACCTCGAAGAATTCGTGGGGCAGTTCCGCGCACTGGCATCGGGTGGGCGCATTGATTACGAGGGCGTGGACACCTTCTTCACCTGGGCCAAAGAGCCTGCGCCGCCGGTGTGGGTGGCGGGCTATGGGCCAATCGCCCTGCGCAGCGCAGGCCGCATGGCCGATGGCATCGTGTTGCAGTTCGCCGATCCGCACTTGATTGAGTGGTGTTTGGGCTTCGTAAAAGAGGGCGCCAAAGAGGCCGGGCGCGATTACAGCCAGATCAAGATTATGAGCTGCGCGCCGGTGTGGATTGACGAAGATTTGGCGAAGGCCCGCGAGTATGTGCGCTGGTTCCCGGCGCTGGTCAGCAACCACGTTGTGGATCTGCTGAAGAAGCACCCCAAAGACCAACTGCCCAAAGAGTTGATTACCTACGTGGAAGACCGCCCCGAATACAACTATTTGCACCACGCCCAGGTGGGCAGCGACAACGGGCGCTTTGTGCCGGATGAGATTGTGGATCGCTATTGCATCGTGGGCGGGGTGAAGGAGCAGATTCGGCGGTTAGAGGAACTGCAAGCGCTGGGCGTGCATCAGTTCAACATTTACCTGATGTGCGGCGACGAGGAGCAGCAGGTGGAGACGTATGGGGGGAGGGTGATTCCGCACTTTAATGGGTAGAGACGCTTGTTAAAGAAACCTGACAGAATAAGGATTAGCAATTAGAAACTGAGCCGAACAAAAGCTCCATGCTGAACAAAAACATGGAGCTTTTGAGGGTTATCCAAATCCATCACGCCCTGTTGACTTTGTGATCTCAGAGAAATCAGGAGAGGTTCTAGCGATTGGCCTTGCCCGGTACGATTCTGATCGAGGTGGCGCTCAGGAAGATGATCGACCTGGGCAATATCGAAATGCAATTAGCGAGATTTTGGGATATGCAAACACGCATGGGCTGAAGACTAAAGTCGTTTTGCTCAATGACGGGCCTGGACTTCTGCTTGGCTCTATGTGGCGAGACTACATGGGGTTGGAAGAGAGCTATAAAGGTGAAGTACTGGTGGTAACACTTCGTATGGTTCCTGAACGGCTCACACTCAAATGGCTCAGACAGAAACGAGCGTAAAAAATATGGCAACGGGACTCTCCAAGACAACTATTAACCCTGAAATTGAATATTCCAATGTCGCAGGCAGAACATCGACCGATGTTGTTTTATCTTTTGCAGGCAAAAAGCCAGTTGATTCTGTATTAGCTGTTGTGCCACCAACTGTTGAATCACTCTGGAAAGGCTCTGGTCAACTAAATCGCTTGTTGTATGGAGATAATCTAGGGTTACTAGCTTATCTTGCGCAGTGTAAAGAACTGCGCGGAACAGTTAAGCTCATCTATAGCTCATCTATATTGATCCCCCGTATTCAACTAAAAGTGTATTCCAGTCGCGTTCACAAGATCACGTATATACCGACCTTCTAGAAGGGGCACACTATCTAGAATTTCTCCGAGAGCGGCTTATCTTTTTGCGTGAATTGCTTTCCGAAGACGGCTCAATTTACGTTCACCTTGACGACAACATGGCGTTTCATGTCAAGGTTTTGATGGATGAGATATTCGGGCACTCAAATTTTAGAAACTGGATTACGCAAGCGAAGCTATACCGATGGAATAGTGAGATACATGGCTGGGAGATGATTCCTGCCCAACTTGATACGAATGTAAACAGAGTAGTGGCATCTATTGCAAAGCTAAGCACTTATGCGCTCGGAGTTGATCAAACACCACCAGCAATTGACTTAATAGCGCCAATCACATCAACTATCGCATCTACTGTAGTGCCATACATTTATGCTTACTTGAGTGATAGCGGCAGCGGAATTGACCCATCCAGCATACAAGTTCAAATCAACGGGCATCCACAACCAAAAACCTACATCACTAATACAGGCGAACTTACTGTGAAAAGCCCAACAGGTCTCATAAATGGGCAAAACAGGTTGTCAATAACTGGTAAAGACAATGCTGGCAATTCCCTCGTATTTCAAACAGTTTTTGGGAAGGCGTTGATTCATGTGTATTTACCTAACGTGATGAAGTAAGGTCGCAGCAAACAAGAAAAATAAACACGGGCGAGCCTTCGCCCGCCCGTGTCCAATCACCAATCACCGACTAAGACAACACCGGCTCCATCACCGCCCCATCCGGCTGGCCCGGCTCACCGGCGGGCAACGCCTCAATTGGCGTCACCGCAATCTCTTCGCCTGCCTTCATCGCAAAGTCCAGCTTGCCTTCAATCAGGTCAATCAGCACCGTGCCATTCGCCTTCAGCTTGCCCGAAAGCAGGGCGTCGCTCAGCGCGTCCTCCACCTCGTTCTGAATCACGCGGCGCAGCGGGCGCGCGCCGTAATCGGGATCATAGCCTTTGGTCGCCAAGTAATCTTTGGCGGCATCGGTCGTCTCAATTGTCACGCTGTGGTCAACCAAACGCTTCTGCACTTTGTTGAGTTCCAGCGAAACAATCTGCCCAATTTCCTCGCGGGTCAGCGGCCTGAACACCACCGTGCCATCCACGCGGTTCAAGAACTCGGGGCGGAACAAGCGCTTCAGTTGCTCCATCAGTTTGCCCTTTGTCTCGCCCCAGGCCTTCTCGCCGTCGGTAATCTCGTCCTTCTTCACGCTAAAGCCCAACTTGTTCTCGCGCTTAATCATCTCCGCGCCCACGTTGCTGGTCATAATGATGATCGTGTTTCTAAAGTTCACCTTGCGACCGCGCGCATCGCTCAGCCGCCCCTCTTCCATAATCTGCAACAGCATATTAAAAACTTCGGGGTGGGCTTTCTCAATCTCGTCGAACACCACAATCGTGTACGGCCGTCGGCGCACAGTCTCGGTCAGTTGGCCCGCATCTTCATAGCCCACATAACCCGGAGGCGCGCCAACAAGGCGGCTCACCGTGTGGCGCTCCATAAACTCGCTCATGTCTAATACCAACAGGCTGTCCTCGCTGCCAAACATAAAGTCGGCCAGCGCCTTCGTCAGCTCGGTCTTGCCCACGCCAGTTGGCCCCAGCAAAATAAACGAACCCTGCGGTCGGCGCGGATCCTTCAGCCCCACGCGCGCACGCCGCACGGCTTTGCTAATCGCGTCAATCGCCTCGTTTTGCCCCACAATGCGCTGATGCAACTCGTTCTCCAAATTCATCAGCCGCTCGCTCTCGGTGCTGGCAATGCGTTTGAGCGGAATCCCCGTCCACATCGCAATCACCTCGGCAATATCCTCGGTGCCAACTAATGGCCCATCCGTCTCCGGGTTGAAGTTGTTGCGCAGGTTGTCAATCAACTCTTTGGATTTCAATTCGCGTTCGCGCAAATCCGCCGCGTCGTCATAGCGGCCCTGATCCATCGCCTCGGTCAATTGCTTCTGAATGTCGCGCAGTTCTTTGAAGCCCTTCTGCAAGTTGATGCTCTGCGGGCTTTTATACATCCGCACGCGCGACGACGTCTCGTCAATCACGTCAATGGCCTTGTCCGGCAAATAGCGGTCGCTTACATAGCGGTTGCTGAGTTGAACCGCGCTGACCAACGCCTCATCGCTGATGCGCAACTTGTGATGGTCTTCGTAAGCGCCCTTGATGCCGCGCAAAATTTGCAGCGCCATCTCCGGTGTGGGTTCCTCAACATAAACGGGTTGGAAGCGCCGCTCCAACGCCGCGTCGCTCTCAATGTGCTTGCGGTATTCGTTCAGCGTGGTTGCGCCAATGCATTGCAACTCGCCGCGCGCCAACGCGGGCTTGAGGATGTTGGCCGCGTCTACGCTGCTGCCTGCCGCGCCCGCGCCCACCAACATATGCACTTCGTCAATAAACAAAATGGTGTCCGAGGATTTGACTTCCTCGATCACTTTCTTCAAGCGCTCTTCAAACTGCCCGCGATACATGGTGCCCGCCACCAACGAGCCGACATCGAGTTGCATCACGCGCTTGCCGAGCAGTGGCTCTGGCGTTTGGCCTTGCACAATGCGCTGGGCCAGACCTTCCACAATCGCGGTCTTGCCCACGCCCGGTTCGCCAATCAGGCTCGGATTATTTTTTGTGCGGCGCGAGAGAATTTGAATCACGCGTTCAATCTCGGTCTCGCGGCCGATCACTGGGTCCAGCTTGCCGTTCTCGGCCAACGCGGTTAAGTCGGTCGCCAACTGGTCCAGGGCCGGGGTCTTGGGGCGCTCTTTCTTGCTGGTGCTGCTGCCGCTGGGCACTTTGCCTTTCTCTGTTGATGGCGCTCCGGCAGCACCTTCGGGTTGCTCTTGCTGCACAGCGCGCAGCGTTTCGCGGCGCACCCGGTCGGCGGTCAGGCCAATCTGGCGCATCACGTCGATCGCCACGCCATCGCCCTGCCGAATTAAGCCCAGCAGCAGATGCTCGGTGCTAATGTAGCTGTGGCCGAGTTTGCGGGCCTCATCCACGGCATATTCAATCACTTGCTTGGTGCGCGGCGTTAAATCCAGCTTTGCACCGGTGCCCTGGCGTTTGCCTGCGCCGGTCATGCGCTCCACCAGTTCGGCCACGCGCTCGGGCTTGGCCCCTAGCTCGCGCAGCACTTTGCCTGCAATGCCGTTCTCCTCGCGCACCAGGCCCAACATTAAATGTTCGGTCCCAATGTAGTTATGCGAGAGGCGCTCGGCTTCTTCTTGGGCTAGTTGTAGGACACGACGGGCTCGTTGTGTAAATCGTTCTAATTTGCTCGACACAGTAGTACTCCATTGTCGAGGCAGGCACTCAGTTACTGGAGAACTGTAGGTGGAATTATGAATGCCAACCTCACTTGGCGACCCAATCTAGCTGGGCAGTATTA
>JAYTNY010000601.1:0-13633 GCA_043748055.1 Roseobacter sp. | reverse complement strand
CTCTCCCCCGCTCAACAAGTTCGAGGCGAACTCAACTGGCCCCGCCGCTTCGACCACATGCAACAACACAGCGGGCAACACGTCCTCTCGCAAGCATTTATGGTCACCGCCAACTTGGAGACGTTGGCCGTGCACATCGGCGCAGAAGAATGCACGTTGGATTTGCCAGGTAACACACTGAGCGCGCAGCAACTGGAAGCCGCCGAGCATGAGGCCAACACAATCGTTTTCGGGAATCGCCCTTTCGTGATTTACGAAGTGAGCTTTGACGACTTGGCCCGCGTGCCCCTGCGCAAGCCGCCCAAGAAAAGCGCCGAGGGCAAAGTGCGCATCGTGGAAGTAAAAGATTATGATTGGAGCGCCTGCGGCGGCACCCACGTGCGTAGCACCGCCGAGATTGGCCCGATTAAGCTAATAAAAACCGAGAAACGTGGCAACGACACGCGCGTGGTTTTTCGCTGCGGATGGCGTGCGCTGCGCGATTACGCCCGCCTGAACCACGATGTGACCCAATTGGCCGATGCGTTCACCGTCGCCCGCTACGATCTAGCCGATGCCGTCACCCGTCTGCGCGCCGAGAGCCAGCTCAACAAAAAAGCGCTGAGCGACGCTCAAGACAAGTTGCTGTCCTACGAATGCGCTGAACTGCTGGCAAACACCCCGCCCGATGCCGCTGGTCGCCGCATCATTCTCAAAGTCTTTGAAGCCAGGTATATGAATTCGCTGCGGGTCATGGCAAAATCACTCACTTCTCAGCCCAGCGTGGTTGCCCTGCTGGTGGGCGCAGGTGAAAAGAGCGCCCTTTGCTTCGCGCGCTCCTCTAATTTAGTGATGGATATGTCTAAAGTGTTGCGCAGCGCCCTGGCCAAATTGGGCGAGGGCAAAGGCGGCGGCACCGCAGAATTTGCGCAAGGCGGCGGGCCGCAAGCCACGAAGGAACAGCTATTGGCTGCAATAACCACAGCCTGGGATGAGTTTAGTGATTCGTAGGGATTGCCTTTCAACCCCCGACCCCTAATGGGGAGTCGTAGATTTTCTCTACGACTCCCCTTTAGGGGTCGGGGTTCCAAACCGAATGAAAAAAATTCAAAAGAACATTTATCTACATGTCACCCAAACCGGCATTAACGTGGGCTGCATTGTGGCCGACGACGGCGTGGTGCTGATTGACCTGCCCGCCCACGCCGCCGAGGTGCAAGCCTTGCGTGCCGCTGTGGGCGAGCTAACAAAGGAGCGCATCCGCGCCGTGGTCTTCACCGCGCCCGACCGCACCACCAGTGAGGCCGTTGCCGCCGTCAACGCGCCCATCATGGTTCACGAGGCCGCTATGGCCCATCTGCGCATCCCCACCGAGGTGATGCCCAGCTACGATGCCTATAGTGGGTTGGGTGCCTACGAGCCGGACTTTTTGCCAGAGATGACCTTCACCGATGCCTGCACTGTAAACTTGGGCCAAAAGCAGGCCGTGTTTGTAGATGTGCAATACGTGGGCGGCTACGCGCCCGGTGCGTGCTACATCACCGTGCGCGATAGCGGCGTGCTGTTTGTAGGTGAACACGCCGCCATCGGTCAACCCGCCGCCCTGGCCTATGGCGATTTTGGCAAATGGAGCGACGCGCTAAACACCCTGAAGAAAAACAAAAAGGTGACGACTCTGGTGCCCGGTCGCGGCTCCATCGGTAATGTAAGCAGCGTGAGTGATACGCTCGACTACATCAAAACCGCGCAGAGCCGCGTCAAAGAGCTGGTGCGCCGCAACAAGTCTCGCGGCGAATTGGCGATGCTGGTGCCCGACATCTTGGCCACCTACGCCCTAAAGCCCGGCAAAAACGCCAAGCTGCCGTTTGATGTGACCTCGATCACCCAAATTGTGCGCGCTGGCCTAGAAAGAATCTATGACGATTTGAAGCAGGAACAGGCGATTGGTAATTAGGGATTGGTGATTGGTGAATACCAATCTCTAATCTCTAATCTCTAATCTCTAATCACCAAAATGTTTTACGACCAAGCAAGTATTTCCGTTCGCGGTGGCACCGGTGGCGATGGCTCCATGAACTTTCGTCGCGAGTCTATGGTGCCCATGGGCGGGCCAGATGGTGGCAACGGCGGGCGTGGGGGCGATGTTATTTTCATCGTCAATAAAAAGCTAAACACCCTGAACCCGTTTCAATACAAACGCAAGTTCGAGGCACCCGATGGCAAGCGCGGGGCCAAGCAGCGCCAAACCGGGCGCAGCGGCAAGCCGCTCTACATCGAGGTGCCGCCTGGCACCGTGGTGCGCGATGCCATCACCAGCGACTTGATCGGTGATTTGACCCACGAGCAACACCTGCTTCTGGCTGCAAAAGGTGGCAAGGGTGGGCGCGGCAACGCTACGTATGCCACCGCCCATAACCAGGCCCCCCGTATGGCCGAGAACGGCGCACCCGGCGAATACCGCGAGTTGGCGCTTGAACTCAAGCTCATCGCCGACATCGGCTTTGTGGGCTTGCCCAACGCAGGCAAAAGCACGCTGCTGGCCTCGCTCACCGCAGCCAAACCCAAAATAGCCAACTACCCCTTCACCACGTTGCAGCCCAATTTGGGCGTGGCGCAAATTGATTCGAGCCGCGTGGTGGTTCTGGCCGACATCCCCGGTCTCATCGAAGGCGCATCGCAAGGCACCGGCCTGGGCCACGAATTCTTGCGCCACATCGAACGCACGCGCGTACTCATTCACCTTGTGGATGGCATGAGCGACGACCCCATCCGCGACTACAACACCATCCAAGCCGAGCTGGCCGCGTTTGGCCATGGCCTGGCCGACAAGCCGCAAGTGGTGGCTCTGACCAAGATGGACTTGCCGGATGCAGGCGCGTCGTTCGAGCTTCATCCAGAATTCGTCGCTCAGCATTCGGCATTTGCCATTTCCGCCGCCACCGGCAAAGGCGTACGCGAGCTGTTGCTGCGCGCCGTGGATGTGTTGGACAGCCTGCCGCCATTGGAAGAGCCAGAGCTGTTGCCAGAGCTGACCCTCGAAGACGAAGCCCTCAAACAATTTGAGATTACGCGCAACGACGACGGCAGCTACCAGGTCGCCAGCCCCATGCTGGAGCGCCGCGCCCAAATTACCCGCTGGGATTTGGACGAGGCCGTGCAAAAGTTCCAACGTGCGCTAGAGAACAGCGGCATTGGCCCAGAGCTACAACGCAAGGGCGTAAAGCCCGGCGACATGGTTCACATCGGCATTTACGAATTGGAGTGGGCCGAAGGTTAGGTAACAAGCTAAACCTCACAGGCTGGCCCATAGAGCCTGAGTAAACATAGGTTTCGCGGGCCGACCTGTGAGGTTTACGTCGCAACGCAAACCCAAAAGCAACCATGAAAACTGCGCTCTACCCTGGTAGCTTCGATCCCTTTCACAATGGCCACCTCGACATCACCCGCCGGGCCTTAAATCTGTTTGATCGCGTGGTGATTGGTGTGTACGACCACGGCCCCGGCGCACGCAACTTGCTGTTCAGCACCGAGCAGCGTGTGAAGCTGGTGCAGCAATCTGTGGCCGACCTAGAGGGCTGCAAGCGCGTAAAAGTATTGCCGTATACCGGCCTCACGGTTAACTTTGCCAAAGCCATCAAAGCCAATGTCATTGTGCGTGGGCTGCGCAACAGCACCGATTTTGACTTTGAGTTGCAGATGGGCCAGACGAACCACTGGTTAGCAAGCGAGGTCGAGATTGTTTGCCTGTTCGCCAACGCGCCCAATCACTTTTTTAGCGCCACGCTGGTGCGCCAGGTCGCCACGTTGGGCGGCGACCCCACCGAGATGGTGCCGCCCGTTGTGGCTGCGGCGTTGCGGGCGCTGAAGAAGTAAACACAGGATTTCTTGCCACAAAGAACACGAAGAAGGCACAAAGATCACAAAGTCTTTTCTTCAAAATTCTTCGTGCTTCTTCGTGTTCTTTGTGGTTCAAATCAGAAAGTGTCACTCGCTCTCGTTCATCGCAAAGCCCACGCTAAACCCGGCATCCACATAGTGAATCTCGCCGGTCACGCCCGCCGCCAAGTCCGAACACAAATAGGCTGCGGAATTGCCCACATCCTCAATGGTGATGTTGCGGCGTAACAGGCTGGATTTGCTGAACTCGGAGATGAGCGCGCGCGAACCCGCGATGCCCGCCACCGCCAATGTGCGAATGGGACCCGCCGAGATGCCATTGACGCGAATGTGTTTTTCCTCAGCGCCATAGTCGGCGGCCAAGTAGCGCACGCTTGCCTCTAGCGCGGCCTTTGCCACACCCATCACGTTGTAGTGCGGCACCGCCCGCACTGAGCCGATGTAGGTCAGCGTCAGCATCGCGCCATTGGGCTTCATGATTGGGGCTGCGGCCCGCGCCAACGCCGTGAACGAATACACGCTAATGTCCATCGCCATTGCAAACCCACCCCGCGACACGCTGTAGTATGGCCCAGCTAAATCATCTCGGTTGGCAAACGCCACCGAGTGAATCAAGATGTCGATCTCGCCAAAGTGATCTTTCGCCTTCGCCATCACCGCCTCAATGTCGGCGTCGTTGGTCACATCGCACGGCTCTACAAATGTGCTGCCCACTTGTTCGGCCAGTGGGCGCACTCGTCGCTCCAATTTCTCGCCTGCATAGCTAAAGCCCAGCGTCGCTCCCTCGCGGTGAAACGCCTGCGAAATACCCCAGGCAATGCTGTGATCGTTTGCCACGCCAAAAATCAGCGCCTTCTTGCCAGTCAAAAGTCCCATGTAAATTTTGTCCTCTGTTTTAGATATAAGCGCGACAAGTATAGCCACGCAAAAGATTTATCGCGGAGGTACGGAGGAAGCGGAGATACGGAGCAAATAGAAATCTCCGCGCCTCCGCTTCCTCCGCACCTCCGCGAAAAGAAAGCCCTTGTCTGCAAATTCAAGCCCAGCATGTAGAATTGAAGCCTTAAACTGCGAGGAAGGAATTTAAGCTATGGACATTCAACATTTGCTCGGACGGCTCGAAGCCATTTTGTTGGAGGCGCGCCGTGTGCCTGGCACCAAGATGAAGCTGGTGGACGCCGACCGTTGCTTCCAGTTGATTGACCAGATGGTGTTGGCGATCCCCGAAGAGATCAAAAAAGCCCAGCGTATTCAGCAGGAGCACGACCGCATCATCGCGCAGGCCAAAGAAGAAGCTGAGCATATTAAAGCGATGGCGCAAGATGAAGCCGCCAACCTGGCCGATGACACTGCCATCATGTCCATCGCCCAAAACCGCGCCCAGGCCATCGAGGAGCGCGCCCACCGCGAGGCCGAACGCATGCGCGCCGATGCCGATGGCTACGCTCTTGATACGCTGCTGCGGTTGAAAGAAGAACTCGATCACACCCTCAACGTCGTCAACAACGGCGCCGCCAAGTTAGAGCGCGAACGTGCCGATCGCAACGCTTTGCTCAATCCTCAGCCCGAAGCCAACGGCGCAAGTGAACCTACCGCGCCTGCGAACTAATGACCGAGACCCAAGAAAAAAAAGCCGCCGCTATTCTTATTGCGGCGGCTTTTTTGCTGTTTAACCTCTACAGCCTCGCCACCTCGTTATTCGAGGCCTCCGACGAACTCTGGCATTACCCCTTCATTCAGCATCTCGTTTCGGGCGGCGGCTTGCCCGTTCAGCAAAAAGGCCAAACGGATGAGAACGCGCCGTGGCGACAGGAAGGCAGCCAGCCGCCGCTCTATTACGCCATCGCCGCGTTGGCTTCGGCCCCGTTCGACCACGGCAATTGGCGCGAGCTGCGCCGCATCAACCCCCATGCCGATATGGGCGTGCCCACCCGCGATGGCAATGCCAACGCCATGCTGCACACCCCCGCCGAGCAATGGCCCTGGACGCGTGCTGTGCTGGCTGTGCGCGTTGCGCGTTTCGTTTCAGTCATCCTGTCTACGCTCACCGTGCTGTTTGCGTATCTTGTGTCGCGCGAGCTATTTGGAAGACAGACTAGAGATTGGGGGTTGGAGACTGACACTCACCAATCCCTAATCCCCAATCCCCAATCCCCTTTCCTCCGCCTAGCCACCCTCATCTTCACCGCCTTCATCCCCATGTTCGCGTTTATTAGCGGGGCCATTAACAACGACAACGCCGCCGTGCTGTTTAGCACCCTCGGCCTGTGGTGGGCCTTGCGGCTGATGGGGTTGCGCGATTTGTCTATGCGCTCAGCTCTCATCGCTGGGGTCATCACCGGCCTCGGCGCGCTCAGCAAATCCTCGGCAGTCGGGTTACTCGGTCTCTTTGGTGTCGCTGCATTTCTTTCAATCTCCAATCTCCAATCTCCAATCTCCAAAAAAGCCTTGGCTCTTGGCTCTTGGCTCTTGGCTCTTGCCCTCACCACCGCGCTCATCGCAGGTTGGTGGTTTGTGCGCAACCTCAATTTGTATGGCGATCTGCTGGGCTGGAACGCTTTCTTAGATTCTGTAGGCCGCCGTGACCCGCCCGCCACCCTGGCCCAACTCTGGGCCGAACGCGAGGGCTTTGCCTGGGCCTACTGGGGCGTCTTCGGCACGCTCAACGTCATCATGCCGCCCTGGGTGTATGGGGTGTTGAATGGCGTAGTCGGCGTTGCTATCTTGGGTTGGCTATTGGCTATTGGCAATTGGCTACGACGCAAAGTGCCCATTAGCCAATTGCCAATAGCCAAGCTCGTCCTCTGCGCCTTCTGGGTCGTGCTCATCTTCGTCTCGCTGCTGCGCTGGACGTCGCTCACGCCCGCCTCGCAAGGGAGGCTGATGTTTCCGTGCATCGCGGCCATCGCCGCGTTCGTGGCCTATGGCTTGTGGCGAGTGCATCGGTTTGCATTATTGGCCGCGTGCGTTTTTTTGATGGGGCTGGCGGTGGTGGTTCCGTTTGCTGTTATTGCGCCTGCATATGCACGCCCCGGCAACACCTGGGAACGGCGGCTGGCTATACCGATAAACGCAACCTTCGGCGGGTCACTGCAATTGGTGGAGGCCGAGAGCGCCATCCCCAGCAATAAGTTGGAACCCGGCAACGAAGCGACGCTGACACTGAACTGGACATTGAGTGCGCCCTTGCCCAGCAACGACAGTGTGTTTGTGCATCTAGTCGATGAACAAAATGTGATTTTGGCGCAACGCGATATGTATCCCGGCCAGGGCAACATGGCCCTCAGCGAGTTGCCTGCGGGCTACACCTGGACCGACCACTACACCTTGCGCATCTCGCCATTGCAATTAGCGCCCAAGCAATTGCGTTGGCGCGTGGGTGTTTACAACCAGAAAACCGGTGCGCGCCTTAAACTGGCTGACGATGCCGAGTTTGTGATGTTTGATGGGCCAGCGTTAGAACCCCGCACCAATCAAGAGCTGTTGCTGCGCTACGCCAACAACGCCCAACTCATCAGCTACACCCTGCAGCCCCGCGCCGTAAAACTAGGCGATGTGTTGACCGTGACGCTAAATTGGGCCGATGCAAAAATCTCCAGCGATTACTCGGTTTCGGTGCAAGTGTTGGATGAGGATGCGAACAAAATTGGCAGCCACGACGCGCCGTTGGCAAGCACAAGCAACGATACTCACGCCATCCCCATCAACAAAGATGCCCCACCCGGCGTATACCGCCTGCTGCTGGTGGTCTACCGCCCTAGCGATTTTGCGCGCGTAGGGGCCTACGACGGGCGCGGCCAATTTGTGGGCGACCAGATCGAACTCACCCGTTTGCGGGTTGAGTGAGAGCAGGGTTAAAAATTGGCTATAGCGCGCTTAGCAATCCGAGGCTAAAATCTAAGCCTAGCTCAACGCATAAAGCATGAACCGAAGGAGACAGACCTTGGATAAGAGACGGTTGCCCCTACTCATCGTCGGCAGTTTGATTGGCCTTGTTGTTTTGACCGTGTGCGCCGCCCCGCCCCCGCGCGGCACCGTGCAAAGCAGCGTGGCCCAGCCTACGATTACCGCAGTTGGCAATGGCCCAACAGCCACGCCGATACCCCCCATTCCCGTAAACGACACGTTGGTGAAACGTGTGCGCGCTTTGCAAACTGTGCCCATCTTCGGTGGCCCCAGCAAGCAATACGTCACTGTGGGCGTGGTTGTCAAAGACGCCACGGTGCCGGTAACGGGCATCAGCTTGGACGGCGCGTGGTGGCGCGTGCCTTGCGATGTGCGCAGCCAAATTCGCAACCAGGTGGATTGCTGGGTAGAAGCCGACCCACTGATTACTGGCCCGGTGGATGCGGCTGAAGCAGTCGTGCCTGTTGCCGCTGCGCCTGCTGCAACCGAGACATCTGCGCCGCAGGCCCTAGCTGCACCTGCCGCCACAGACACTGCCGTGCCCGTGCCAACCGATACACCTGCTGCCGCGCCAACAGCCACCGAAGCTGCGCCCGCTGCAACGGCTACCGAAGTACCGGCTGTCCCCACCGCGACCGAGGCAGCACCAGCCCCCACAGCAACCGAGCCTGCGCCTGCTGCTACCGCCACCGAAGCGGCACCCGCTCCCACCGCCACCAAAGTGCCGCCAACAGCAACCATAGCGCCTACGCCTCTGCCATCCCCCACCGCTGCACCGCCCACCCCCACCAGCCAGGCCATTGATCTGAAGCCGACGAACATTCAGTTCATCATCACCCTGCTGGAAGTAGAGGTGTTGGATGCGCCGCAAAGTGGTGCCGTGATTGGCAGCTACCCGGCGGGTAAGAAGGTAGAAGTGACCGGCTACACCAGCGCCGATGGATTGTGGTGGCGCGTAGTTTGCCCAACCGGCGACACGGGCAACTGCTTCGTCACAGCAGACCCAACGTTCACCTCGCCAGCCGTGGCCCCCAAATAAGACCCTATCTCAATAGGGACGACATCTCTACGCGGGATGTCGTCCCTGACAAATCTAAATAAACGAGGAAGGCTTAAACGTCTTCCTCGTTTTTATTTATGCCCCGCTTATGCTAAAGGTGTAAGCTATAGCCAAATTTAGGAGGAAGAACCATGAACCCAATGAATCGTTTTGGAATTTCGCAACAGGCTGGGGTGTCTAACCCGACGCTCGAACGGGCGTTTATCACAAAGGTGTACGGCTGGATGGCGCTTGCACTCGCCATCACCGGCGTGGTGGCCCTCGCCACAGCCGCTAATATGGAGGCTGTGTTACCACTGTTGCAAGGGCCAGGCCTGCTCGTCATGTTTGGTTTGCAAATTGGCACGGTGCTGGTGCTCAGCTTTGCCATTAACAAGCTGAGCGCAGGCGTAGCCACTGGCTTGTTTATCTTGTATGCGGCGCTTACCGGTTTTACGCTCTCAACATTGTTCTTTGTTTACACTGCGTCATCCATTGCCAGCACGTTCTTTATCACGTCGGCCACATTTGCCGTTGTTAGTGCGTATGGCTATGTCACCAAGACCGATCTCACCAAGCTCGGCAACTTACTGCTGATGGGCTTGGTCGGCATCATCATCGCCTCGCTCGTCAACTTCTTTTTGCAGAGCGAAGCCGTGATGTGGGCTGTGACCTACATCGGCGTGGTTATCTTTGTGGGCTTAATTGCGTATGACACCCAGCGCATCAAGCGCATGGCCAATGGCCTGGGCGATCCTTCGACTGGCGCTCAGGATGGCGATGTGCACCGCAAGGCCGCTGTCATCGGCGCACTGGCGCTCTATCTAGACTTTATCAACCTGTTTCTAAATCTGTTGCGCCTTTTGGGTCGACGGCGCTAAGTTTCCGGTCGCATGTTCTGCAAAAAACAAACCAGGGTTTTTCAAAAACCCTGGTTTGTTTTTTGTAGTCTGCTGATGCTCGTTGAAGTTAATTCGCGTGCAACCCCGGTGTCTTCGTCAACGGCGTGCCGCCCAAATCCTCTAGCGGCGGCGTGGGCTTGTTTACGTAGCGCGTAAAGCTGCTCACCAACGTGGGCGCGGCCCAGCGCACGCTGTTGAGGATGACCTGACGCACCGTTGGGTGATAGTAGCTGGGGTAGGTCTCGTGCCCAGGGCGGAAGTAAAACACCTTGCCCATGCCGCGTTGCCAACAGCACCCGCTCCGGAAAATTTCGCCGCCAGTAAACCAACTCACAAACACCAATTCATCCGGCTGCGGAATGCCGAAGTACTCGCCATACATTTCCTCGGCCTCAATCTCCCAATAATCGGGCACACCCTGCGCAATGGGGTGGCCGGGGTTGACGCACCACAAGCGCTCCTTGTCGTTGGCCTCGCGCCAGCGCAACGAGCAATCGGTGCCCATCAGCGCCTTAAATATTTTGGAGAAGTGGCCGCTGTGCAACACGATCAGGCCCATCCCTTCTAGCACGCGCTTCTTTACTTTCTCCACAATGTCGTCGCGCACATCGCCATGCGCCATGTGGCCCCACCACAGCATCACATCGGTGTTCGCCAACACCTCGTCGGTTAGGCCATGCTCTGGCTCATCCAACGTAGCAGTGTGCACCACCAGGTCGGCATTGGGGCGCAGGCCATCGGCAATGGCCTCGTGCATGCCCCTGGGGTACAAATCCGAAACCTCTTTGTGCGTCTTCTCGTGGCGGTACTCGTGCCAAACGGTTACTTTGATTGGGTTTGCCATGCGTTTATTTTAGTAGGAATGCCAAATAAGTTAGTACGCCCACGTTTGCCCAACACGTCTAACAAGCCCATGCGCTTTAAGCAATAGGTCATGCGTTGTGCCACCACGCCTTGCTTGCCCAATGCCTTCGCCAAATCTTGGTTGGTGAAGGGGGTTGGCAGCGCGGTTGGCACCAACTTCAGCCAATCACTCGCTTTAACAAAAGGCTGCACGCGCACAATCTCAATCAGCTTGCGGTCGTAAATGCTGTGGCCTTTGCGCCGCCAACTGCCTTTGCCGTCGGTGTGCTGTATTTCTTCTTCGCGGGTCAGCACCACTTCAACATGCAAGTTCGGGTGCAAGGCCAACTCCGGCAACCGCAGCAATTCCTTAAACACATCCTCCACGCAGCCTCGCTTTGGCGAGCGCCTGCGACTGAGCAGCACACCATCGGTGTCATAGCGCACAATCCATTTCTCCTGCGCAATGGGATGCACCAACGTGATCTTGTAGCGCGTCAACAGCTTCATCAGCTTCGGCTTGATGGACGAAAAACTGCGTGTCTGAATCTCAATCAAGCGCATCCGCTTGCCCGCGCCATGTTTAATATCAATGGAATAGCCTTCCAGCTTGGCTTCAATCTCATCGCCTGGTTTGGCGTAATGCTGTTTCAGCGCCGCGTGCAAAGATTTCTCGCGCAGCGTGCCGATGGTTTTTGTCTTATCAAAGAGTGCAGGCATGACATTAACATTCTCATTCATCACGATTAACACGACAAATGGTTTAGCATCTAAGCCCACAAATTACCCGAACAACACGGGCTTAAAAATTAGGAGAAGCGATGTCAACTGAACGACAACCCCAACACCCCGCACAACCCGCCCCAAGCAAACGCGCGCTGGGTATGGTCTTTTTTATCATGCTGATGGACATCATCGGCCTTTCAATTTTGATCCCAGTTTCATCATTGATCGTACAGCGCTATAGCAGTGATGCCTTCACCGTAACGTTGCTCACTGGCATCTACGCCGCCGCGCAATTCTTTGCCGCGCCGTTGCTTGGCAACATCAGCGACCGTATTGGGCGCAGGCCGGTGCTGCTCGCCAGCGTGTTTGGCTCCGCCATCGGCTACTTTATTTTTGGCATTGGCGGTGCGTTGTGGGTGCTGTTTCTCTCGCGCTTAATTGATGGCATCACCGGCGGCAACCTATCTACCGCCTCCGCCTACATCGCCGACATCACGCCGCCGCAAGACCGCGCCAAGAACTTCGCGCTCATTGGCATCGCCTTTGGCCTGGGCTTTATCCTCGGCCCCGCGCTGGGTGGGCTAGCCGGGCAAATCAGCCTAGAGGCACCTGCGTATTTGGCCGGCATCCTTGCACTCATCAGTGTCGTCGGTATCTATTTTCTGTTGCCCGAATCATTGCCCGCCGAGAAGCGCGACAAGACGCCGATGCAACTCCGCAACCTCAACCCCCTCGTCGCCATCGGCGAGATTGCCAACCGCCCCGGCATGCCGTTGCTGCTGGTCGTCAGTTGCATCTTCGCCTTCGCCTTCAATGGCACCAATAACACCTTCCCCGTCTTTCTGCGCGATGTCTTCTCTGCAAAACAAGGCGAGATCGCCGCTTTGTTCGTCGTCGGCGGCATCATCACCATGATCTCGCAGGCGGTGCTGGTGCGGCCTATCGTCAAACGCTTCGGCGAGAAGACCATGACCATCGTCAGTCTCATCGGTCTTGCCCTGGGCATGCTGACGATTTGGTTGGCGCCCACTTATTTATCACTCTTTCCAACGGCGCTGCTGCGCAACGGCCTGGGCGGCTTCTTCTGGGGCACCATGGCCGCCATGACCGCTGGCAAGGTGCAGCCGCGCGAGCAAGGCAAATTGGCGGGTGTGAACACCGCGCTGCAAAGCCTCATGGCCGTGTTTGGCCCGCCCGCTGCTGGCCTCGTTTACGACACCGTCACACCCGGTGCGCCGTTTTGGATCGGGGCCATTTTGTATATCGCGGCAGCGTTGCTGGTGTTTGGCGTCAAGGTCACCAAGCCCGCGCAAACGCAGGCAGCGTGGGGTAAGTAATAAGTTGTGGGAATAAAAAAAACAGAGGCGGTTGAGATGTTCACATCTCAACCACCTCTGCGTCTTAGCTTGTTACCCGAGCTGGCTTACGCCGCGCTCTGTCCATAGCTCAGTCGAATGCCAGGCCCCATCGTCGAGGTCAGCGTCACTCGCTTCATATATGTGCCCTTCACCGCTGCTGGTCGCGCCTTGCTCACCGCATCCAGAAACGTCACCAGGTTCTCTTCCAACGATTTTTGATCGAAGCTGACCTTGCCCACCGGCACGTGAATGTTGCCGGTCTTATCCAGGCGGAACTCCACGCGGCCTGCGCGGGCTTCCTTCAGCACGCGGGGCAACTCAGCAGCCATCGCCACCGTGCCAGCCTTGGGGTTGGGCATGAGGCCTCGCGGGCCAAGAACTTTACCCAAACGGCCCACTTTGCCCATCTGGTCGGGGGTCGCAATCGCCACATCAAAATCGGTGAAGCCATCCTGAATCTTCTTCACCCACTCATCGCTATCCACAATGATATCGGCACCCGCCTCGCGGGCAATACGCGCACCCTCACCTTCGGCGAACACCAAAATGCGCACGGTCTTGCCCAGGCCATTAGGCATCACCACCACGCCGCGCACCTGCTGGTCGGCGTGGCGCGGATCCACGTTTAGGCGAATGTGGCACTCTACCGTGCCATCAAACTTGGTGATGCTGGTCTCTTTCACCAACTTCACCGCTTCGGTCGTGTCATACAACTTGCCCTCTTCAACTTTGGCAAATGCTGCTCTGTACTTCTTGCCTGGTTTTGGCATCTCAAATAACTCCTTGTGGTGCTAACGGGCGTAAGCTCTCCCACTTCAACAAGGAGATTAGAGATTAAGAGATTTGCAAAGGCAATCTCCAATCTCCAATCTCTCTATTACTCAATCACATCCACGCCCATGCTGCGCGCTGTGCCCATCACCTGTTTCATTGCGCCATCCATATCAATGGCGTTCAGGTCTTTCATCTTCAGCTCGGCAATC
>JAYTNY010000600.1:0-24626 GCA_043748055.1 Roseobacter sp. | reverse complement strand
TGTGATTCTGAAGCCGGACATTAACTGGCAAAACAGCAGCGGCGAGGAAGCCGACATTCTGGAATCGGTGGCGACCGACCGCAAAGGCTACTTCGAGACGACGCAGCCCATTCTGCGCGGCCAAGCCTACAGCATGGGCGTGGGGGCCAAAGGCTACAAAACCATTTTCGAGGACGAGGTGACGCTGCCCGATGATGCAGCCAACACGATTGAAGTGACGTTTAAGTTGCAGAAGAAGTGAAAAGAAAGCATCCTGAGCGTAGGCTGGCCTGGTGCTTGCGACGAAGTTATTGCGTATGTGCCAGCCGAAATCGAAGGATCGCTCAATGGTGAGTTGCGTTAACAAAGCTCGGCGATGAGCGCGTCCTTCGACTGCGCGCGCATTTCCGTTGTGACAACATCGCGGGCGACAAGCGCGCTCCACTCAGGATGCTTTTTGCAAGGGTTGATTGGGCCAGCACACGATGGGCAAGTGCGTATCTGATTCAATCTGCAACAAACGGTTGTATTTCGCCAAGCGTTCGCTCTGCGTGATGGAGCCGACCTTGATCTGATCGCCCCAGGCCACGGCCAGGTCGGCCAGCCAGGTGTCCTCGGTCTCGCCGCTGCGGGCGCTGACGGTGACGTGCCAACCTGCGGCTTTGGCTAAGCGGCGCGCCTCGGCGGCTTCGGTCAGCGTGCCAATTTGGTTGACTTTAAGCAGGAGGGCGTTGGCCGCATTAGCATCAATGGCGCGCTGGATGCGCGTGGGGTTGGTGCAGAGGAAGTCATCTCCTAGAACTAGTGCGCGCTGGCCCACCGCTGCGCACCAGGCGGGCCAGTGCGCCCAATCGTCTTCATACAAGCCATCCTCGATGCTGACGATGGGATAGTGATCGAGCCAACCCAACAGGTGGTCAATCATTTCGGTGCTGCTGAGGGACTGCGCGCCGAGGTGATATTTCCCATCGTGAAAAAATTGGGTCGAGGCCACATCCACCGCCAACGAGACGTGCTGACCGGGGACTAGGCCTGCACCGCGAATGGCTTCCACTGCATCGCTCAGCATGGCCTCGGCGCTGGGGAAGTTGGGGGCCAGGCCGCCTTCGTCGGCGCTGAGCGCGCGCATGCCGTACTTCTGCAAAATAAGTTTGGCGGCGGATTGATACACGGCATAGACGTGAGCGAGGCCTTCATCAATGGTGCTGGCATGCGGCACCAGCAACACATCTTGAATGGGCACCTGGCCGCCCGCGTGCTTGCCGCCGCTGAACAAATTCACCGTGAGACGCGGCAATCGTAGGGGCGCAGCATGCTGCGCCCCTACATCGGTGTTGATGAGGTGGGCAAAGTGTTGGTAGAGCGGCACACCGCGTTGCTTGGCGGCGGCGCGGGCAAAGGCCAACGACACTGCCAAAATTGCATTGGCCCCCAGCCGCGCTTTGTTGGGCGTGTTGTCCAAACTAATGAGGGCGTGATCAAGTTCGGTTTGCGTGTTGAAGATGCGCAATTGAAAGGCTTTGTGAATCTCTTGGCTGATGTGGCTGGCGGCTTTGCGACAACCCAAACCGGCGTAGCGGGCCGGGTCGCCATCGCGTAGTTCCAATGCCTCGGCTGTGCCGGTGGATGCACCAGACGGTACGGAGACGCTGCCGACTGCGCCGCTCTTCAGCTCGCACGTGGCTTGCACGGTGGGGCGGCCTCGGCTATCTAAAATTTCCAGGCCGGTTAGTTTTTTGATCGTGTAGCTCATGAGTTAAGTCGCCATCTCCAATAGACCTCTTGCAAAAGTCTATTCGCACGCAGCGTTCGTAGGGGCGTAGCATGCTACGCCCCTACTTTTGCAAGAGGTCTAATGTTGTTTCAAACAGGCCAATCAATTCCAACATGTTTTTTAGCCTGGGCCGGGTTAGCGCAATGGCAATGCGTTTTTGGATGGCGCGCTCGTGCGCGTTCAAATACTCCAGCGGCGAACGACCTGCGACGCGCGCCAACAGGCACGCCAGTGTGTGGCGCACCGCACGTTCTTCCAGCGCTGCGGCCCAATCCACAAAACCCGATGCCGAGCAATAGCTTTGCCAGTATTGCCGCGCCGCCTGCAAAAACGCGGCACGGTGTTGGGGCAGATGGTGCGCCTTGCTGAGCAAATGTATCATCGAGAAGCCCACATCAAACGCTGGGTCACCCCAGTGAATCACTTCGTGATCGAGCAAGATTAATTTGCCTTGATGCACCAGAATATTTTTGGGGCTGTAATCAGCATGCACCAATGTCAATCGTGTCGCGCGGGTGTCATCCATTAGCTTGGCGTAGAACGGCGCAGCTTCTGGAATCTGGGATGCAGTGAAGCTGTAGTACGGCTCTAAGCGCAATGTCTCGAAGAACGAACGATCTTCAAAGATCGGCGCAACTCGATCAGAGTGCCTATGCGATAGGGCATGCACTTGACCGAGCAGGTGGCCGAACTGGTTGATGTGATCGAGATCAAGCTCACCGCGCAGCAATAGGCTTTTCCAGTTTTCGTGCGGCTGCGGCACGGCGGGCATGGCGATGAGGTGATGCGTGAAATCCTCGAACAGCAGCGGCAGGGTTGCACCTGCGGGTGCGACCTGCGCCAACCACGTCATGCCCAGCGCCTCGCGGTGTACGCGGGCCGGGTCGCTGAACCAATCCACCTGCACTCGTAACTTGGCCAGGGCTTGCTTCAGCACCCAGGCCTCGCCGCTTTCGCGCTGCACCCACACCGTCTTGTTGCTCACCCCACCCTGTAAGGTTTTGCATTCGGGCACCTCATCCCTTTGGATGTGGCCCGCAGCCCGCAGATAGGCGATGAGTTGGGGATGAGATTCGATGTCGAGGGGCATGGCTAGGGATTAGTGAATGGTGAATGGTGATTAGTAATTGCAATCACTAATCACTAATCCCGATTCACTCTTACTGGGCCGTCCAGCCGCCATCCATCGTTAACACGCTGCCGGTCATAAACGAGGAGGCATCGGAAGCGAGGAAGAGAATGGCACCGCCGAGTTCTTCGGGCTGGCCCCAGCGGGCAATGGGTAGGCGGTCTAAGAAGAACTGATTCGTGGTGGGATTATTTAGCACAGGCAAATTAAGCTCGGTGAGGAAGGGGCCGGGGGCCAGCGCGTTGACGTTGACGCCGTGTTTGGCCCACTCCAGCGCCAGCGTTTTGGTGAGTTGGATCAATGCGCCCTTCGCAGCCGTGTAGGCGGGCCGCTCGCCCAACCCTACTTGACCCAGCATGGACGAGAGGTTGATGATGCGGCCCCACTTGTTCTCGATCATGCCTGGTGCAACAGCCTGCGCGCAGATGAACGAGCCGGTGACGCTGACATCGACGACGCGCCGAAAATCTTCGACGCTGAACTCCAGCGAGGGCTTGCGCACATTGATGCCTGCGCTGTTAATCAAGATATCGATCTGGCCCAGTTGATCTTTGATTTGCGCGACGGCTTTTTTTACTTGCTCGGCGTTGGTTACATCGGCAGCAACAGAGATGGCCTTGATGCCGAATTCCTGCGCCACGCCATCGGCGGCGGCCTGGGCAACCTCGGCGCGGCGGCCCAGCAGGGCAATGTTGGCCCCAGCCCCCGCCAGCGCCCGCGCAAACACCTGGCCCAGCCCACCCGCACCACCGGTGATGAGCGCGGTGCGGTTGGCGAGTTGGAATTGGTTGAAGGGGTAGTTCATACAAGTGTCGAGCGGCGAGTGTCGAACGACGAGTGGGTTCACTCGTCATTCGACACTTGCCAATCGTCATTTCAAAATCATCTTGAGGTACTGCACGCTGTGCGCAAACTGCGCCAGCTCGTAACGATTCGTTGTTTCGGGCGCGTCGTCGCCATCCTCTTCCCACGGCGTGCGCCAGGGCACACTGTCTGGCACGGCGTGTTGCTGCATGAAGCGCAGCGCGGGCGCAACCTCGCTCATGGTGCGCGGGGGGAAGCTGCTCCACCACTCGTCCTCGAACACATGAATGTGGCGGGCGTAGATGGCAGCCAGCTCGATGTGATACGCGGCGTTCGGTGCTACCTCGCGCAGCAGGGCCAGCATGCGCGGCCAATCAATCACGCCTTGCCCAATGGCGGCCCGCACCAAGCGGTAGCCCTGCGGCGTGCTACGCACGGTGTAGTCTTTGATGTGAACATCTCGAATATGCGGACCGACCTTGTTGGCAAAGGCATACGGTTCCTCGCACACCGCCATCGGGTTCACCACATCCAGCGTCACACCGATGTGGTCGGGGTCAATCTCGCAGAATGCCAGCAACTCGTCGCTGGTGCAATCCTGGTGGTTCTCTAGCGCCAGCACCAAATCAAGCTCTTTCAACACAGGCAACAACGCAATCAACCTGCGGCGAATCTCGGCCAGGTATTCGGGCCAGCCTGCGGCAGCAATCTTCGCCTCGCCCAGAGCGGCGCGGCCCCAGCCGCTAGAAAGCATGTCGCTGTTTTTGCTGATGGCGTTGCGATTGCCTTCGAGGATGCCACTGACGACAGCCCGCACCACGCGTGCGCCTGCGCGCTTGGCCAACGGCAACAGTTGGGTCAGGGTGTCCACGTCCACCACGCCCGTGTCTACCAGCAGGTCGAGGTGGCGTTCGTCGAGGTAGGCTTTGAACGCATCAATCGTTGCAGGGGCTAAGTCCGGCAGCATCGCATCCAGCGGAATTTCCAGCGAGGACAAGTTGTGATGCGCAGCCAGATCGGCCAGCGCGTAGGCCTGCATAGGGTTGGCTAAGTTGGGTTTGTCTTTGCGCCGCGCGTAGCCACACGAGACGGGGAAGCTGTAGGAAGCCACGCCAAATGGGGCGGGGATATTCGTCATAGTGAGGTTGTTTTAAAAGGCGGGCGGGGCTTTGTCAAATAGACATCTGACAACTGTTGCGGCGGATTAAAGAGCAGCCCATGCCCACGCCTCTACAATTCCACGCATGAGTGACAACGCGCCCAAGAACACCGACCCACAAAACCCAGATGAGAAGAAGCCCGGCTTGCGCCCGGCGGGCAACGCACCGCCCAGCCAACGGGCGGGCTATGTGCCGCCAGAGCAGAAGACAGAAGACAGAAATCAGAAATCAGCCGTCAGACGTCTGACGTCTGAAGATGAAGAGAAGACAGTGGTGTTGCCTCCGCGAAAAACAGAGCCGGAGCCGCCTTCGATTTTGAAGCCGCAGCATCCTTCTGCCATACAGCGTGTGCCAGTTTCGTCGCCACCAAAGCCCGTCCAGTCACCCATCCCTAATCCCCAATCACCCAAGCGCAAACGCCGCAAGCCTACCCTCGGCTCCAAGTTGGCGCGCGGGTTCTTTCTGGCATCGTTAGCAGTCTTCGTGCTGTTCTTTGGGGCCATTTTGATTGGGGCTGGGGCGTACATCAAGATTGCCGGTGAATTACCGGATGTAGCCGAGCTGCGCACCAAGCAGAGCACGTTTGCCAGCACGAAGGTGTTTGACCGCAACGGCGTGTTGATTATGGAGCTGACCGACCCGACCAACCCGGTGGCGGGGCGGCGCACGTATGCCAAGATCGACCAGATTAGCGATTGGCTGAAGAAAGCCACGCTGGCGACCGAAGACCCCAACTTCTATCGCTACAACGTGGGCTTCGACCCCGTGGCCATTATTCGCGCGGTGTATTACGTGTTTAGCGAGGGCGAGGCCGTGAGCGGAGCCAGCACCATTACGCAACAGGTGGCGCGCAACTTGCTGCTCTCGGCAGAGGAGCGCAACAGCCGCACGCCCCTGCGCAAAATCCGCGAGATTATTCTGGCGAACGAGATGGTGCGATCGGGCAAATACTCGCGCGACGATATTCTTGAAATTTATTTGAATGAGATTTTTTATGCGAACCAGGCATATGGTATTGAGGCGGCAGCGCAGACTTACTTTAACAAGGGCGCCAAAGATTTGAACTTGGCCGAAGGCTCGATGCTGGCGGGTATTCCGCAAAGCCCGGTGTTGTGGGACCCGGTGCTAAACAAGCAAAACACGCTGCGCCGCCAAAGCGATGTGTTGCGGCTGATGGCGAAGGTAGGCTTTATTGGCCAAAGCCAAATTGCGCCTGCGCAACGCGAAATAGAAGCGAAGACATTTGAGGCGCCGCCCGCCAACTATTCGCCCATCGCCCCACACTTTATGCAGTATGTGCGCGAGCAACTGAACGCCGAGTTTGGAGCCGAGGGCCTCTATCGCAAAGGCTTGCGGGTGTTCACTACGTTGGATGTGAAGGTGCAAACGATTGCCGAGAGCGCCATCAAAGAGCAAATTAGCAAGCTGGCCGAGAAGCATGTGACCAACGCCGCAGCGGTAGTGATGAACCCGCAGACCGGCGAAATTTTGGCGATGGTGGGCAGCGCGGACTTTAACAGCGATGCCATAGACGGGCAGGTGAATGTGGCATTGGCGTTGCGCCAGCCGGGATCGAGCATCAAGCCGTTTACGTATTTGGCGGCGCTCGAAAAAGGTTGGACGCCCAGCACGTTGTATTGGGATATTCCGAAGGGCTACCAAAACCAGTACGGCCAGGTGTATACGCCCAAGAATTACGACGGCAAATTTCACGGGCCTATGCTGATGCGCGAGGCGTTGGCGCGCAGCATGAACATTACGGCAGTGGATACCTTGAACTTTGTGGGCGTGCCGGAGTTTTTGGCCTACACCAAAAAGTTCGGGATTAACTTTCCGGAGAACCCGGCGTATGGCTTAGCGATCACGCTGGGCGGGGCCGAGGCGCGGCTGATTGACATGACCGGCGCGTATGCAGTGTTAGCTAACAACGGCCTGCGCGTGCCGCCAACGGCTATTCGCAAAGTGGAGAGCGCGGATGGGACGTTTGTGTGCGATTACTTGCAGCAAGCAGCGGTCAGCGGTCAGCCATCAGCGGTCAGCCATCAGCCAGCGGCAAACGCGGTGGAGATTGTGTGCAGCCCGCCCAAACGGGAGCAGGTTGTGTCGGCGGATCATGCGTACTTAATCACCAACATTTTGAGTGACAACGGTGCACGTGCCAAGAGCTTTGGGCCGAACAGCGTGCTAAAGCTGAGCCGACCAGCTGCGGTGAAAACCGGCACGACGAATGATTATCGCGACAACTTGACGTTGGGCTACACACCGGATTTGGTTGTTGGGGTGTGGGTAGGCAACAGCGACAACAGCGAGATGTTGGGCAGCACCGGTGTAACCGGCGCAGCACCCATCTGGGCCGAGATTATGGAGAAGGCATTGGACGGCACACCCACCAAAGACTTTGTGCGACCAGCAGGCATTGTGGAACGCGAGGTATGCGCGCTGGGCGGGCACGAGCCATCGGCCAATTGCCCACAGAAAATTCGTGAGGTGTTCAAGAGCGACCGGGGGCCGTTGCCTGCGGATGAGAACGTGGAGAAGCAAGTGGCAGCGGGCGACCCTACTGTGCAAGCCGCGCAGCCCACCGTGCAGCCACAGCCCACCGAGATCGTCATCAGCGAACCGGCCAATGGCAGCGCCATTGCGCGCAGCTTGCTCAGCATTCGCGGCGTGGTGAACCCGCCGGGGTTTCAGCAGTACGTGGTGGAATATGGCGAGGGCGATAACCCCGGCGAGTGGAAGTGGATCAGCGGGCCGCATCTCTCACCGGTGAACAACGACCAACTGACGCAGTGGGGCACCGAGGGCTTGCCCAGCGGGCGCTACACGATTCGCGTGACAGCGTTTACGGCGAACGGCGATGTAGTGGGGGTTACGCGGTTTGATGTGCCGTGAGGAGTAAAGATGAAAGACTGGCGCTTGGTAGGCGTAATTGTGTTTGCCTTATTCGCGTTGATGGAGCTGGGCGACTTCGCCGGGTTATTGTCGGGCTTTAGCGAACCGGGGCGCAGTCAATATGCTGCGCTTATTGGCATTTCACCAGAGGCGGAGGGTGTGCGGCTGGTTATCCTGAGCGCACTCTCGCTGGGCATTGTCGTCAGTGCCAGCGCGGTTGTGATCGGGCTGTTGCATCGCACCAATTGGGCTGCGCGTGCCTCGCTCATCATAGCCATTTTGTTTTGGTTGTATGGCGGGTATCAAATCATCTCGACCATAACACAATTGGAGAAGAACCAGATGGGCGTAGCCATTGCAGGTGGGGTATATATCTGCATTGGCGTGTTGGCGGCGTGGTTGGGGCGCAAGGCTGTGTTTGGTAAACGACCCCCGACCCCTAAAGGGGAGTCGTAGATTTTCTCAACGACTCCCCTTTAGGGGTCGGGGGTTCTAGTTCTAATCCGCCAACCCGCTCACATCTTCCACCGGCAGCGGCGCACCGCCGTAATCCTCCGGCGTTTTGTGAATCGCCACCAGCGGCACAAACTTTGTCACAAAGTCTTTGGTGTTCTCCACGCCCAAACGGTTGAAGTACAACGCAAAGCGTGCTTCCAACGTGGCGCGAATGTGCTCGCGGTCGGCCTCGGGCAGGTTCCAGAATTTCTCTTTGAACACGCCAGTTGCCTTCTTGCGCGTCTTGTGGAAGAACTGGGCATCGGTGTCGCCAGCCTTGCGCTCGTCGGCGGCGTTCTTGAGCAACCACTGGTCAATCTCGTCGCTGACGGCTTGGGGCAAGGCTGAGAAGAACACGGCTTGCAACGCAGTCGCCAAATGCACTTCGATTGCGCCCGACTCGGTGAACTTACCAAAAGCATTGTCTGGCAGCGTGCTGGCCCCGTGTTGCACCGCGCCGCCCATCGAATAATTGCGCGCATCAATGCTCAAATCGCGCAGCGCGTTAAAGTCAATCGAGACATCGGCAATCGTGCCATCCGGCATGATGATGCCGCCGTGCGAGGTGCCGGTGTTGACCGATATTTTGCTGAGGCCGGGGCTGTGTTTGATGAGCGGCATATAGCCTTTCATAAAGGCGCGAAGTTCGTGTACATCGCTGTTCTTATGGCCCACCTCGCCAATCTCGCCACCCAGCGAGACGTTGACACCGGCGGGTTCGATGCTGCGAATGTAATCGCTAAACATGGCGCACAGTTCAAAGTTCAAACGCTGCTGCTCAAACAAATCGGGCTTGTCCAGATCAACCAAAGTGCTGCTGTCAATATCAATGTTGTAGTAGCCCGCGTTAATGGCCTCGGCCATCAGCTTCTTTAGCGCGTTTAGTTCGCCCGCTGCATCCACTACATATTTTTTGGCGTTCACCTGGAAGTGATCGCCCTGGAAGAACAGCGGCCCGCGCCAACCTTCTTTGATGGCAGCAGCCAACAACACGCTCACAAATTCGGTGGGCTGCTGCAGGGTGTAGGTCATCTCGCTGCGGGCAATCTCAAAAATAAACGCGCCTACGTTTTTCTTGATGGCGGCACGAATGGCCGCGCGTCCAGTGTCATACGACGACACGCGGATGTTCATAGCGGGCGTGGTAAACGTGTAGGGCAATGCGCCACGACCGCGCGCAATGTATAGCTCGTGAACCGACGAGGGCACCACGCCCAGCGCCAGCGCCGTCTCGCGGATGAGCCAGCGGGCGGTGGGTTTGTATTCATCGCCACCAAACACGGCCGTATACACCAGGGCATCAATGCCGTTCTGACGCAGCAGTGCTTCGTCCTTCACCGTTACCACGCCGTTCTTCACGTCAATGCAATCTCCGGCACCGATGTCCGAAAGAATGCGGTTAATCAAGTTACTCACAGATGTCTCCTCAGAAATAGTTGTTAGTTATTAGTTACTCACGTTACGCAACGACAGAAAAACTCCTACGCAAAGCACCCTGAGCCCTTCGACTTCGCTCAGAATGCTTTCGTGTTGAGTAAGCAACTGCTGCGTAACATGAGTTAGTTATTGGCCGATTGGCGGCGCATAGTATATTCACGTCAACGTTGCGTATTTCGTCTTGCGTATTGTGTTGGGTACCAAGCGCCAACACACACAAAACCAACGCAAGACGAAATACGAAACACGAAGCACGCCCAACCGTTATCTCAAAAGGAACCCTTCAACTTTGTCCACACACACCCTGGTCGGCATCGGTGGCACGATGCGGCTGAACAGCTACACCCGCGCCGCCACCGAAACGGCGCTGCGCATCGCCGCCGAGCAGGGCGCTGCCGTCGAAATGCTCGATCTGCGCAAACTGAATCTGCCCATGTATGTGCCGGACGCAGCCGTGCAGGATTATTTGGTCGAACACCAATCCGGCATTACGCAATTGCTGGATGCCTGCCGCAAAGCCACAGCGTTTGTGTGGTGCTCGCCGTGCTATCACGGCACAGTCAGTGGCATCTTCAAGAATGCAATTGACTTTATGGAAATGCTTTCCGACGATGACCCATCCTACTTAACCAACAAATTTGTGGGCGTGATGGCGGTGAACGATAGCAAGACGTTTAGCGCCATGAGCAACAGCGTACACGAAGTTCGCGCCTGGCTGGCCCCCACGCATGTGCTGCTGACGAAGAAAGATTTTGACGCAGACCTGAACTTGACCAGCGAGAGCGGCGTGCGCCGCGTGACGAGATTGGTGCAAGAGCTAATGAGTTTTGATTAGTGCTTGCATTTGTAAACTTCGTATCTGTATGGACATTCGCTTCGAACCCGTCACCCCCAACATTCACGCCCTTGCCGTTTGGGATGAATCATGGAACTCGTATAACAACTGCTACATCCTGCTGCGCGATGCGCAAGTGATGTTGATTGACACTGGCAGAGCCACGCATTTGCAGCCGCTGGTGGACGCACTGGCCTCCCTCAACAAAACGCCCGACGATGTGACGGCACTGATTGCCACGCACGGCCACAAAGATCATGTGGGCAATAGTCTGGCTTTTCGCAACGCGCAAAAACTGATTCACGCGCACGACGTGGCGCTGCTGAACGATGAGTTAAAAAACGCTTACTCCCCCACCCTGCCCGACGACGGCGAAATACTGGGCTTGCAATGCGTGCTGCTGGGCCATCACAGCTCCGGCTCGGTGGCCTTGTTTGATGAGGCTTCGGGCGTGCTATTTGCCGCCGACCACCTATGCTTCTTTGGGGACGACTTGCCCGAAGGCAAACTGGTGGCGCAGCATGCCGAGTTGCGCGAACGCGGCTATCGCTTCATCAAGAACTGGGCGGCTGATCCGAAGGTCAAGCTCAAGTTCAAGTTTGATGTGTTTGCAGCCGGCTTGCAAACGCTGGAAAAGCGATTCCGCCATGCCCAGGTGTTTTGCACTGGGCATGGCGGCGTACTCACCGGAGATATTGGCGCCTTCTTAGCGCAAGCCTGTTTTGTAGCGGAGCATTCGTAGCAATTACTGCTTGCGCAAGAAGGGCAAGAACACCTTGCGCTCGGCAGGCCCTACCTGCACATCAAACGTTGCCGTCGCACTGCCCATCTCGTTTACAACTAATACCCGCACCGTCTTGGGGCCATTGCTGGCCCAGCGGAAGTTGGTGGTGAATGCGCCAAACGTCGTCACCGTTGTGGCCGAGGTGTAGTCCGTTGCACCAATCGTCACCGTCAGCGGCAGCGCGTGCGCAATCGGCGACACGGTGAAGGTGTAAACATAAGTCTGGTTGCCGGTGCCACTCACCGGCCCGGTAATGTCTATAGCGCCAGGGGGTTGCGCCGCCGCCGACATACGCGTGGTGGTGCCGCCACCCAAATTACCGATGACGCCCCCACCCTGCACCGTGCTCATGGTGCGCAACACCGTGCCTGTGGGCAACGGCGCACCCAGCGTATAGGTGAAGTTGCCGCTGACGTCCGCTGTGGTCGTGCCCACGTAGCTCAGCGACTCTTGGTTGTCGTCGCCGTCATCCGAATACACATCCACAATGCAGTTGGGGCAGTGGCTTTTGTAGCCGTTGCTGCCAATGACGTTGACGCCGGAGATTTGCTTGATGCTGGACGGATAAAACTCCTTGAGCGCAGTGGGAATGCCAGGGCCAAAGCCATACACCTTGCCTGGGCCATCTTTAATAATGTTACGCCGCACGGTGATGCGCCCGAATGTGGGCGAAGAATCGCTGGCGAGGATGGCTGCGTCTAGCAAATCTCCATTCGTGGATTCAAAGCCGGTCTTGCTGCGCACAATCACGTTATCCAGAACTTGTGTGCCGTTGCCAGATGCCAGAATGCCTTGCCCGCACACGCCATACTCTTTGCCCGCGCTGTCCACGCCAATTACATTGTCTTTAATCAAGTGATTATTCCCAAACACTTCTATCGCCATCGGCGCGGTCTCGTTGGTGCCGCGCAGGTTATGCATACCCACCAGTCGGTTGTTGATGATCTGGTTGCCCGTGCCATTCACTTGCATGCCCCAGCCGCCATACCAACTGTTCAAGTCGTAATCAAACGAGGCCAGGCACTTGTTGCCCTCGGCCACATCCGGCACGGTGCCGTCGGCCCGTGTGCCAATGACGTTGCCGGTGACGACGTTGTTGGTGCCCTGAATATCTATGGCCCGCGCAAACGCGCCGCTAATCACGTTGCTTCTAATCGTGTTGTTGTCGGAAGCCAGCGCATACACCCCGCCACCTTGAGCCAAACGTTTGGGATCGCCGGGGCTGCGCAAATGCAGGTTCTGGCCGTCGTCGGTCAGGCCCATCCACAAATTCTCCACTAAATTATTGTTGCGCTTTAGAAAGATGACACCGCCACCCTTCCACGACAAATTGCGGATGACGTTGTTGCTGCTCTCCACCTGCAAACTGTTGTCTGCCGTGTCTACGATGATGCTGGGTGCACCGCTGCGACCACCCGGCTGGGTGCTGCCATCAATCGTCACTTGCCCGTTCACGTTCAAAATCGAATCGGTTTTAAGGGGTGGCAGCGCAGCCAACACCTGTATCGTCCAGGTTCCAGTCACCTCGCGGTTGACATTCGTATCGGTTAACGGGATGTTGAACTGAATGCTGATGGGGCGCTGCACTTGCGGTCGTCCGCTGGCCTCTAACAAGGCGCGGCGCAAGGTGCATTTGCCATCGGTTTGCGCCACAAAAATGCCAGAGGTGTAGCCGCAAGTACGGGTCAGGCTACCCGGCTCTGGGTCTTCGGTGCTGTTTATGGTGATGATCGTTGCGGTTGGCGCGGCAGGTGCGACAGGCGCATCACCCTCGCCAAAGGTGGCGCGCGGCGCGTGCCCAACCCCTATCAACCCTAACATCAGCCCCAACGACACCATACGCTTAAACTTCATTTTTGATTTCTCCTTTGATTCATTGATCCATTGATTCACATCGCAATTATTTGCAAACCACCTAGCGCAGCGTCTCAGTTTTGTGGATGGATGTCTCATTCACCCTGCAACCAAACCCTTTGATTTATGTTCTAATTTTGTTGTTCAAGCACTTACTCAAATCAACCAAAACCAAAATATGCTAGTTGATTACCACACCCACACAAACTTCTCGGCAGATAGCGATGAGCCGATGGAGAACCAAGTGCAGGCGGCCATTGCGGCGGGCCTGGGCCAAATCGCCTTTACCGAACACGAGGACTACAACCCCGACGATATGACGGCCTTCTTCTACAGGCACGAGGATTACCTGAAGGAGCTAAACCGCTGTCGAGCTTTATACGGTGACAAGATTACGTTGCGCGCAGGCATCGAGATCAGCGAACCCCACCGCTACCCCGACCGCGCCCAAGCCGTGCTGAGCCGTTACCCGTGGGATTTTGTGTTGGGGTCGCTGCATTGGCTCACGCCGTGGATCAACACGTTTGAGCCAGCCTTCTTCACCTATCGCGGCAACTGGCGCGAGAGCTTTCGGGATTACTTTGTGGAATTAGCCCAGTTGGCGCAGCATGGTGATTTCGACATTCTGGCGCACATAGACTACCCCTCGCGCTACGGCCTGAGCTTTTTTGGCGATGACTATGACATTACTGAATATGAAACTGAGATTCGCCAAGTTCTCAAACATTTGATTGCGCGGGGCAAAGGCACCGAGATCAACACCAGCCTGCTGCGACGAGGCCGCAAAGACCCCAACCCGCCGCAAACCGTCATCAACTGGTACAGAGAAATGGGCGGCGAGATTTTGACGATTGGCAGCGACAGCCACGCCGCCAAAGACACCGGTGCGCACATGCAGGTAGCGCTGCAAATGGCACACACGGCAGGCTTTACGCACATTGCTACGTTTGAAAACCGCAACCCGACGTTAATTGATATTAGAGATTTGTAATCTCTAATCTCTAATCTCTAATCTCTTACAATCTGCTTCAACTCATGCAAGAAAATTCCCTCTACGATTTTCATAGTCCGCCCATGCTCGTGGTGTTGTCCGGGCCATCCGGTGTGGGCAAAGACACGCTGCTGCAAAAGCTGCAAGAGCATGGCTACGACTTCTACTTCGTCGTCACCATGACCACCCGCCCGCCCCGGCCCAACGAGGTGCATGGCAAAGATTACTTGTTCGTCAGCAAAGACGAGTTCGCCTCGTTGATGATGCAGGACGAATTGTTGGAACACAGCGTTGTCTATGGCGATTACAAAGGCATCCCCAAAACCACCGTGCGCAAGGCGCTGGCCAGCGGCAAAGATGTCATCATGCGCATCGATGTGCAGGGCGCAGCCAAAATCCGCCGAATTGTGCCAAACGTCATTACTATTTTCTTGACGACCGAAGATGAAGACGAACTGGTGCGCCGCCTCACCGAGCGCAAGACCGAAAGCTCGGACGGCCTCGCGATAAGAATTGCCACCACGCGTGAAGAAATGAAGCGGCTGAAGGAATTCGACTACGTCGTCATCAACAAAGAAGACTGTTTGGATGAAGCCGTAGATCAAATTTTCTCCATCATCACTGCCGAGCATTGTCGCGTCAATCGTGCGCCCATTCAGTTATAGCTATTGGCTATTGGCTATTAGCAATCAGCCAATAGCCAATAGCCAATAGCCAATAGCCACCCGCCAATCTGCATGATCCCTGATAACCGCCCGCCTCCGCCTGTCCGCCTGCGCCTGCCATTAGCCAAGCCCATGTGGACGTATGTCTTCCTCGTCATCAACGCCATCATTTTTGTGGCGATGACCCTTGACGGCGGCAGCGAAAATGGCGACACCCTGATTCGCTGGCAAGCCAACTATGCGCCGCTTGTCATCGCGGGCGAATACTGGCGTTTGTTCACGGCCAATTTTTTACACATTGGCATTGCGCACATTTTGTTCAACTCGTATGCGCTGTATTCGTTGGGTGCGCAGGCCGAGGCGCTGTATGGGTCACGTCGTTTTGTTGCCATCTATCTGCTCACGGGCATCAGTGGCGCGGTGTTTAGTTTTGCCTTTACGCACGGGTTGAGTGCGGGCGCGTCTACATCGTTGTTCGGGATGTTCGGGGCGCTGGTTGTCTACTTTTACAAACACCGCAAAGATTTGGGCGCGGTGGGGCAACAGCAATTCGTCAGCCTCGGCGTCACGCTGGCGCTCAACGTCATGCTGGGTCTTACCAACCCGCGCATAGACAACTGGGGGCATGTGGGCGGCTTTGTGGGCGGCGTTATTCTGGCGTGGTTTCTGTGTCCAATCTACGAGCGCGTAAACCCGTTTGCCCACGCTTTTGAGCCGGTGCTACCCGCCAGCCGCAAACCCGAACTGAGCAACGGCGAGATCATGGACACCAACTCGCTGGCTAAACAAAGCTTCATTGTGGTGGCTTTCGCGGCGGGGCTGATTGCGCTCACGGCAGCGGCGACGACTGTGTTGCGCTAGCGTTTACGCTCAAGCTGCTCGCAACGCCATGTCGCGCAACACACCTCTATCAAAACAAAATTTGCGCGGCTCCAAACAGCACCCCTGCTGCGCAGGCTGGGGCTACAACGCCACGGCGCTGCGGGCCATGCCTGGCACAACCTGCTGCTCTAACACCCGCTTTAGCTTTTTCAGACTGGCTGCGCAACTAGCCGCAATGCCGCGGCCATCACCCAGCGCCGCAATCATCTTGCGTGCGCCACTCGTTTGCGGCAGATAGCGAAAACGCTGAATGACTTGCGTGTCGTTGCCCTGCGCCACCAACTCAAATTCCCATTCGGCCCGGTTGAACTCGCCGCCTTTGCCTTGAGGCAAAGATTTACCCTGAGGTAAATAGCCCACCCACGCAATGCGGTGCGGGGATTCGAGCGCGGTGATCTCGCAAATGCTCATTGGCGCAACGCCTTTGAACACGCCGAGCGTGTATTGCAGCGTAGCGGCAATAGCACGCCCAATCGTCGTGGGTGGCGTGAACTCCATCGTGCGAAATTTCGCGCCAACACCGGTGTTGCCCTTTTGAAACGGCATCACCCTAAACACGTTTTTGACCCATTCGGGATGGCGCGTAAAGTCCGCCAAGTAATCGTAAGCTGCCTGGATCGGCACATTAATCGTGATGCTGGTTTGTCCTGTAATCTCGTTCATGTTTCTCCTTAATTATTTATGCCTACGCTGGGATGACACCCAATTGTTGCATCATCCCCAGGTCATCGTTGTTGCCCCAATGCTCGGCGATCTTGCCATTTGCAATGCGCAACACATGAATGCCGGATGCACAAACCTGCTTGTTGGTTGGTGAGATGCCGAAGAATTCGCCGATATGGGTGCCGTGCATCATCGTCCGAATCACCACTTTGTCACCATCCGTCTGTATGTCTTCAATCTCCCACCGCATATTGGGGAAGCTGGTGCGGAAAAGGCGCACAACAGCCTTGTGACCAACGATGCCATGCTGCATGCCCGGTGGGTTGGTGTGGTCAAAAAAATCGGGCGCAATGATTTCGTCGGCCACGGCTTCGTTGCCCTGGCTAATGTCGTCTTCCATCAAGCGTCGGACCAGTGTTTTGTTATCGGAAATCATGTTTTTCCTTCTTTTATGCGGCTGCGGGTTCGGGCACTGCACCCAATTGCTGCAACCGGCCCAACTCATCCACATTCATCCAATGCTCGGCTACCTTGCCATTTTCGTAGCGGGCGATGTGCGTCTCTGTCCAGGTGATGCGCCTGCCGGTGGCGGGCAAGCCCATGAATTCGCCCACGTGCGTGCCTTGCACTGTCAGCCGCACCACCGCTTTGTCGCCATCGGCCAGCACGTCCTCAATGGTCATGTGCAAGTCGGGGAATGCCTTCCGCATCAGTGCGGCCATCGTCTTTGGGATGCCTGCACCCTTTGGAAAGTTGGGCGGCAGCGGACGATGTTCGATGTAATCGGCGTGGAAAAGCTCATCGGCAGCAGCAAGATTGCCCTGGTTATACAGTTCTTCGGGAATGCGTCGAATAAGATTTTTGAGATCAGTTGTCATGTTTTTACTCCTAACTAAATTTGGATATGAGGCTGTTTTACGCCGCCTGCCGCCCGAAAAGGTGATCTTTTGTAACCTGCCTAAAATCACACCAATGCCTGATCACACAAACGCCATTGCCCCTGCCTTTGAGACCTTCGGCGAGATGCTGAAGTATTTGCGGCGGCGCGCCCGGCTGACGCAAAACCAGTTGGCTGGCGCGGTGGGTTACACCCGCGAACATTTGGCGCGGCTGGAGACAGATGCGCGCCCGCCGGATGTGACCGTCGTCAAAGCGCAGTTTGTCCCCGCGTTGGGCTTGCAGAGTGAACCCACGTTAGCCGAACGCCTGATTGCATTGGCGCAAGCCGCGCATACCGCCCGTGCCAATGCACGCACCCCGCCCGCTGCAAGCCTAATCAACCAAACCACCCGCCTGCCTACACCGCTAACCAGCTTTATTGGCCGCGAACGCGAGGTGGCCCAGGTGATGCAACTGCTGAGCGACGCACGCTTGGTAACGTTGATCGGCAGCGGCGGCGTGGGCAAAACACGGCTGGCCTTGCAGGTGGCCGCGCATCTGCACGCTGCTTTTGCGGATGGGGCTTCGGTTGTGGAGTTGGCACCCGTGCAAGACATGGCCTTTGTGCCAAGCGCAGTTGTGGCGGCGCTGCAACTGCCCGCCACCAAGCCGCCGCTGGAATCGTTGATTGAGCATCTGCGCGACCAACATAGCCTGCTCATCCTCGATAACTGCGAGCATGTGCTGCTGGCCTGCGCCCAGTTGGCGAGCAAGTTGCTGCAAGCCTGCCCGCGCCTATTTATCCTGGCAACATCGCGCGAGTCGTTTGGCATGTTGGGCGCTACGGTTTATCGCGTGCCGTCACTGGCGCTTCCGAGCGCGCCGCCGGGCGAGGAAACTGCAATCGCCATCGGTCAGGCCGAATCGGTGCAACTCTTTATCGAACGCGCCTGCGCACTCAAGCCCGCTTTTGCCATTACCGAACGCACCGCCCCAATTGTTGCGCGCATCTGCCGTCGGTTAGATGGCATGCCACTCGCCATCGAATTAGCGGCATCGCGTGTGCGTGTTCTGTCCATCGAACAAATCGCCGAGCGATTGGATGACCGCTTCGATTTACTGACATCGGGCAACACCACCGCATTGCCGCGCCACCAAACCCTGCGCGCCGCCATGGAGTGGAGCCACACCTTGTTGACTGACGACGAACAACGCTTGTTTCGACGTCTCTCTATTTTTGTGGGCGGCTGGACGTTGGAAGCCGCAGAGGGATTAGGGATGAGTGATTGGGGATTAGAAGCCGCTCCAATCCCTATGCTCCAAACTTCAATCTCCTCTCCCATCTCCAGCCTCGATCTTTTAACATCGCTCGTGGACAAATCTCTGGTTGTGGTAGACGAACGCGAGGACGAGACGCGCTACCGCATGTTGGAGAGCGTGCGCGACTATGCGCTCAGCAAATTGCACGCGGCGGGCGAGACCACCCAAGCCCATATAGCGCACGGGCAGGTGTATATGGCGCTGGCCGAACAAGCCGACCCTCAACTGCGCCGGGCCGACCAACGCCGCTGGTATCAACGCCTGGAAGCCGAGCACGACAACCTGCGTGCCGCCTTGAACTGGGCCGCCGGCCTGCGCGACGGAGCAGCTACGACAAGGCTGGTGGCGGCACTGTGGTTCTTCTGGTTTTGGCGCGGTTACTGGGTTGAAGGCGTGGCGCGCACCCAAAGTGCACTGGCCCTGCCGCACGAGACGCAGTCGCTGGTCGCCGCCAAATTGGCTCTGGCGGCGTTGGTGTTTGCCTCTCGCGCAGGCAACAATGCTGCATTTAATGCTCTCTTGCCCAAAGTGAAAGCACTGGCCCAAGGGCTGACCGATCCGTATGTGTTGGCATGGATGCAAATTGGGCTTTCGTTCGGCAACACCGATCACGATGAGGCCGGGCACCTGCTGGAAGCGGCGGCAGAAAACGCATTGCGCGCCAACGACCACTGGCTGATGGCCGAAGCCCTGTTTATTCACGGCGACCGCGAACGCGCACGCGGCCAGCACGAGCGGGCCAAACACTTGTATCAGCGCAGCATCACCCTGCTCCGAGCCATCAACGACTATTCACTCATCGCCTACCCCCTTGGCAACTTAGGGCGCCTGGCTGTAGCAAACGGCGACGACGCAGAAGCGCTGGCGCGTTTTGAGGAAGCCGTTGCCCTGTGCCGCGAGGATGGCAACAAGCTGGGTTTGGCCGATTGGCTGCTCCAACTTGGCACGCTGGCCGCGCGGCGGGGCGATCTTGAACGTGCGCGGGCCACACTGGCAGAAGCTATTCAACGCTTCCAGGAGATTGGCAACATCGAAGGTGTGGCCGATGCGCTGGTGCAATACGCCGCGCTGGCTCAGCGCGCCAACGATCTGGCTCGCGCCGCCACCTTGCTAGGCGCGGCAGACCGCATCCTCGAGACGCACAACCGGCTGCACCAACTGGTAGAGATGACCGGCAGCGCCGAGTTTAAGCAGCGGGTTACAGATGTACGCTCGGCATTAGATGCCAGTCTGTTCTCTGCGGCATATGCCGCAGGCCGCGCCATGACAACGGCTCAGGCCATTGGGTTTGCGCTGATCTGATAAGCATACAATGCCGCCCACATGCAGATGAATTGGACGGTTGCCCCACATGCGCCCGTGGAATTTTTGACGGCGTTGCCGGGGTTGCACCCACTCACCGCCCAAACTTTATTTGCGCGTGGGTTTGTTGATCCGGCACAAGCCCTCGCATTTCTAAAAGCGGAAGTGCCGCGCGTAGACCCATCCAGTTTGCAAGGCATGGGCGTGGCTGTGGAACGAATTTTGCGCGGCATTGCCAGCAACGAACGTATGGCCGTGTATGGCGATTACAAAGGCATCCCCAAGACCACCGTGCGCAAGGCGCTGGCCAGCGGCAAAGATGTCATCATGCGGATAGATGTGCAGGGCGCGGCCAAAATCCGCAAGATTGTGCCGAACGTGATTACGATTTTTTTGGCGACCGAAAATGAAGACGAGTTGGTGCGGCGCCTGACCGAGCGCAAGACCGAAAGTTCGGATGGCCTCGCAATCCGCATTGCCACCACCCGCGAAGAAATGAAGCGGCTGAAGGAATTCGACTACGTCGTCATCAACAAAGAAGACTGTTTGGATGAAGCCGTCAATCAAATCTTCTCAATCATCACCGCTGAACATTGTCGCGTCAATCGTTCGCCCATCCAGTTGTGAATGGTAAATAGTGATGGGTGATTTGGCACTCACCAATCACTATTCACAAATCACCTCTTTATGATTCCTGATAACCGCCCCCCCACCCCTCCCCCACCCACCCGCCTGCGCCTGCCGTTGGCCAAGCCCATGTGGATGTTTGTATTCCTCGCCATTAACGCCATTATTTTTGTGGGGATGACGATTGATGGCGGCAGCGAGAACGGTGACACCTTGATTCGTTGGCAAGCCAACTACGCGCCCCTGGTGATTAACGGCGAATACTGGCGTTTGTTCACCGCCAACTTTTTGCACATCGGCATTGCGCATATTTTGTTCAACTCATATGCGTTGTATTCGTTGGGCACACAAACTGAGGCCTTGTATGGGCCTCGGCGCTTCGTCGCGCTGTATCTGCTCACCGGCATCAGCGGCGCGGTATTTAGCTTTGCGTTTACGCATGGGTTGAGCGCAGGTGCGTCCACATCGTTGTTCGGCTTGTTCGGCGCACTCGTCGTTTACTTTTACAAACACCGCAAAGACCTGGGCGCGATAGGACAGCAACAACTGGTCAGCCTCGGTGTCACGCTGGCCATCAACGTCGCGTTTGGCATCACCAACCCGCGCATAGACAACTGGGGCCATGTAGGTGGCTTTGTCGGCGGTGTGGTGCTGGCATGGTTCTTGTGTCCAGTTTACGAACGCGTGAACCCTTTTACCCACGCCTTTGAGCCTGTGCAACCCGCCAGCCGCAAACCCGAACTCAGCAACGGCGAGATCATGGACACCAATTCATTGGCAAAACAGAGCTTCATCGTGGTGGCGTTTGCTGTGGGGTTGATTGCGCTGACGGCGGTGGCGACGGTGGCTCTGCGATAGCAATCGCCGTCAAGCCGATCTCAACGCGGTGTCGCGCAAAACGCCCCTATCAAAAATTTTCACAGCGGTCACGTTACTGTCATCGCCCGCCACGAATCGAAATCGCAGAAACGAGTCCTTCACAAAAAATTCGTGCTGCCCCATTGCGCAAATCTCTACCAACGGCGAGCCTGCCCCGAACTCTACAAACAATGTGTTCTTCTTTTGCCGAAACGCAATATCAAAGAGTTCGTTCACCTTGTATTTACCTACCAACTTTGCAAGGTCTTTTTTGCTGATGGCGAACGAATTGGGTTCCCCATGCGGCTGCCCCATTGTCCGCAGTGCCAATTGCCACGCCACGTAAATTGGCTCTAACGCCGGGTTATTGGTATTAGCAAGCACGGCCACAAATAGCTTGTGCTGGGGCACGCGCAAGGCAAAGGTGCTAAAGCCGGGGATGCCGCCGCCGTGTTCGACCAAAGTGAGGTCATCGCTGCGCAGGATATTCCAGCCATAGCCATACAACGTGTCTTTGTCATTCTTCAAGATGTGCGATGTCCACGCCTGCTTCAACGTGCTTTGCTTGAGCAATTTGCTGCCATAAAGCGCTGCATCCCACTTCGCCAAATCATCCACCGATGAAACCAGCGCACCGGCTGCGTGCGGCTGGGTCATGCTGATGTACATCGAATTCTCGATGCCCGCTGCACCATTGCTATAACCCGCGACGCGCCCACGAATCATTTTGTTGGGCATGTCGTAATGCGTATCGGCCATGCCCAACTTATCGAATATGTTCTTTTGCAAGAACGCTTCGTAAGATAGGCCCGATACCTTCTCGATAACCGCACCCAACAACAGATAGCCCGAATTGCAATATTGCCAGCGCTCGCCCGGCGCAAAATCCATCGGCTGATCTTTGAAGAAATCCATCATCTCTGCCAGCGTCCGATCTTCGCGAGAAATCTTCACCGACTCCGGCATATCGGTGTAGCTCTTGATGCCCGACGTATGCGTCAGCAAATGCGCAAGCGTGATCTTGTGGCCTTGCGTGGGGTAACGCGACAAAAACTTTGTCAGCCGGTCGGTCAACGCCAGCTTGCCGCGCTCCATCAACATCAAAATAGCCGCAGCCGTAAATTGCTTGGTTATAGAGCCAATCCGAAACACCATCTCCGGGCGAATGGGCACATCCAGTTCAACATTCGCTGCGCCGTAGCCTGCACGGTAAAGCGTTTTGCCGTCTTGCACCACGATGGCCGAGATACCAGGTTCGTTGGGTTTGAAATGGCTGAGGAGCCATTGGTCAATTTCTTGGGTTGCAGCTGTTGAAAGAGTCATAGTGTGTTCCTGAGCAGTGAGTATGCACCATACGGCCAAGTGCGCAGTTACATCACCAGCCCGCGCAGCCGGGTTCCTACCCAGAGGCGTCGGCTTCCAGCCGATGCCAAACTCTGCGCCACAATAGCACCATTGCATTCGCCCTTCGTCACGCCACATCCAACGCCGCACACACCACCTCAAAGCCCAGTTGTGCGCCCTTGCGTTGTGGGTCGGGGCCTGGATCATAAGAGGCCAACCCAAAGCAGCGCATGGGCACACTGCGCGCCGTCGCCGCCACGGATGCAATCAGATCAGCCCGGGGCGGCCAGTGTGGTGCGGGCGTCAGGCCCCCCGGCACGGCCTCTGTGCCAGCCACATCCATATCAAAATGCAAATACCAGCCATTGGCAAAACCAGCACGCGGCTTTAACAAAGCACTGGTTTTGTCGCCTGCGTCGTGCATCATCTCTTTGGCGTCCAGCCGCGCAATGGGGTGCGTGTTCAACGCATCCACTTCTTCGGTGTCGAGATCGCTGGCACCGAGCAACGCGCAAGCCTGCTCGTTCACCGGCGTGTGCAACCCGGCACGCTCGCGCCAGTCATCAAACTCCCAGCCCATACACACACCAAAGGGCATGCCGCCCAACAGGCCAGTACTCGTTGTCTGCATTGTGTGCATATCGCCGTGCGCATCGTACCAAGCAATGCCCACCGAACCAAGCGCACGTGCCACGCCACCCGCTGGCCCCACGCAACCGGTGCAGTTGCCCTCTAACACCAGCGGAAACAAGCCTTGCCGAATCGCATCGGCTACAGCATCGCTGGTGCGTGCAGCTAAATAGCCGAGGTTGGTGACCGTATCACGCGTGCGCTTCTCGCGCGGCAAGTTAACCCAAGTGGTTTGTTGGATGGTGTGGCCGTGCACACCAAGCGTCTGGCTCAAGCCAGCATCTAGAAAAGCTTGCGGGCCATTGGCTCCGCCCCAGCGCGAAACGTCGTTGGAATAAGGGATGGCGATCAGGCTGATATCCATAGGCGCAGGATACAACAAATGCAACAAGCGATAATCATGGCTGTGCCAAGCTCTGTGATTGATCAACATTTTCGTGCAGGCAACCGCATCGGCGTAGATATCGGCGGCACTTTCACCGATCTCATCCTCATCAACGAACACACCGGCGCATTCACCGTCGGCAAAGTCCTCACCACCCCGCAAGACCCCTCCCTGGCCGTAGAAACTGTGCTGACCGATGCGCTGCATCGTGCGGGTATTGCCTTAAGCGAGGTGAGCCACCTGGTGCATGGCACCACGCTGGTCACCAACGCCATCATCGAGCGCAAAGGCGCGCGCACGGCCTTGCTGACTACGCAGGGCTTCAAAGATTCAATCGAAATTGGCCGCGAGAGCCGCTACGAGCTATACGACTTGATGCTGGAGCAACCGCGCCCGCTAGTACCGCGCCACCTGCGGTTCGATGTGCCGCAGCGCACGCTATCCGATGGCACCCCACTGCGCGAACTGGACGAGGGGCACGTGGCACAACTGGCCCGCGAACTCAGCGCGCGCGGCATCGAGGCCATCGCCATCTGCTTCCTGCACAGCTTCACCAACCCCGAAGACGAACGCGCGGCGCAAGCCATCATCCACAAAGCCGCGCCCAACCTGCGCGTCTCCATCTCGTCCGATGTAGTGCCAGAAATCCGCGAGTTCGAGCGCGCCTCCACCACCATCGCCAACGTATATGTGCAAGCGCTGGTCGAGCGCTATCTGCGCGAGCTTGAAACGCGGCTAGAACGATTGGGCTTCGGCGGCAGCTTCTTCCTCATGCTGTCCAGCGGCGGCATCGCCACTGTGGGCACCGCTGTGCGCTTCCCGGTGCGCTTGCTCGAAAGTGGCCCGGCAGCGGGCGCGCTGGTAGCCACGCAATATGGCAAAGCGGCGGGCTTGGTGAATTTGCTCTCGTTCGATATGGGCGGCACCACGGCCAAGC
>JAYTNY010000599.1:0-10309 GCA_043748055.1 Roseobacter sp. | reverse complement strand
TTCGCCAACTCCACATACCAATCGCAAAAATCGTTCCAGGCAAATTCGTAGATCAAACGGCCAGCCTCACCATACTGATAGTCATCCATTAGCTTGCGTACGTCGGCAATCGTCTGATTGGCTTTCTCTTGAATCCAATCATTCGCCAAATTGGATTGCTGATCACTAAGGACTAAGGACTCAGCACTCGCGCCAGCGACTTCCACTTTGGACAACACAAACCGCGCCGCGTTCCACAGCTTGTTCGCAAAGTTGCGCGCCCCCTCAATTCGTTCAACTGTCTTCTTGCCATCCACCACCTTCACTTCCACTTTGATGTCGTTCCCCGGTGCGCCCGCCGTAATCAGATAAAAGCGCAGCGCGTCGCTGCCATACAGCTCAATCATGTCCAGCGGGTCAACGGCTTTCTCCGGGCGGCTTTTGCTCATCTTCTTGCCGTCGTTCTGGCGAATCAGGCCATGCAAATACACCGTGTCAAACGGCACTTGCCCAGTCAGCTCCAACGCCAACATCACCATGCGTGCCACCCAGAAAAACAAGATGTCGTAGCCGGTCTCCAACATCGTCGTCGGGTAGAACTGGCGCATGTCCGCCGTGTCCCTCGGCCAGCCCAGTGTGCTAAACGGCCACAAGCCCGATGAAAACCACGTATCCAACACATCCGTCTCCTGCACCAGCGTCACGCCCTCGCCCCAGTCCGCGCGTGCTTTGGCATATGCGTCAATCTCGTTCAACTCACAATACTGCGTCGGCAGCCCTTCTGACTTCTGACTTCTGACTTCTGACTTCTCTCCTTCCACGTACCACACCGGAATCTGGTGCCCCCACCAAAGTTGCCGCGAGATATTCCAATCGCGGATGTTGTCCAGCCAACGAAACCACTCCTTCTCAAACCGCTCCGGCACAATTTTTATTTTCTTCTCGCGCACCGCATCCCCAGCCGCCTTGCCCATGCCCTGCATGTTGCAAAACCACTGCACGCTGATGCGTGGTTCAATCACTGCACCGCTACGTTCGCCACGTGCCAGCTTCACGCGGTAGTCCTCAATCTTCACCAGCAAGCCCTCGCGCTCCAAATCCTTCACAATCCGCTTGCGGCATTCAAAGCGGTCTAACCCGGCATACGGCCCAGCCTCGGCGTTCATCTTGGCTGTCGCGTCCATCACCTCAATCATCTGCAAGTGGTGGCGCTTGCCCACCTCGTAATCCGTAAAGTCGTGCGCGGGCGTTACTTTTACTGCGCCGGTGCCAAAGCTCTTCTCTACGGCCTCGTCGCCAATAATCGGTGTCCAGCGGCCCAGCACTGGCAAAATAGCGCGGCAGCCAATCAAATCGGTATAGCGGTCGTCGTCTGGGTTCACCATCACGGCTGTGTCGCCTAGCAATGTCTCCGGGCGCGTCGTCGCAATCGTAATAAAGCGCGTCGCGCCCTCGGCCCACTTGCCGCCGCCCCATTCGTTACCGGCGTGCGGCCCTTCCCAATGGTTGGTTTGGATGGGATACCGGATGTACCACAAGTGCCCGGCCTCACCCTCGTCTTCGGTGATGGCTTCGAGGTCGCTCACACCCGTCAGTTGCACCGGGTCCCAGTTCACCATGCGCGTGGCGCGGTAAATCAAACCCTTGTCATACAAATGCTTAAACGCCGTGCGCACGGCATGGCTCAGGTTGTCATCCAGCGTAAACGCCTCGCGGTCCCAATCCACGCTAATGCCCAGCTTCTTGCTCTGGTGCGTAATTGTCTTGTGCGAGTATTCCTTAAACGCCCACACCTCTTTCAAAAAGTCACTGCGCCCCATCTCGCGGCGCTTCTTGCCCTCTTTCTCCAGCTTCTTCTCTACTACGGCTTGCGTAGCAATGCCCGCGTGGTCGGTGCCTGGCACCCACAACGTGCGTGCGCCTTTCATGCGGTGGTAGCGCGTCATCAAGTCTTCCGTCGCCGCCGTGAGGGCGTGGCCCATGTGCAGCGTGCCGGTCACGTTGGGCGGCGGGATGGTGATGACAAACGGTTTTTCCTCTGGGTTCAGATAGAGTTGATTCTCCGGCTTAAAGTAGCCGCCTAGTTCCCAGAACGCATAGATGCGCTCTTCCACTTGCTTGGGGTCGTATGCTTTTGCTAGTTCCATGATTTTGGCCGTGCCTCCGAAAAATAAAAACGCGCTTCTCGTCTAAACAAATTTTGTTCGGACGAAAAGCGCGTTTGCAAATGCTTGCTACGCCGCTTCACGCGGTGCCACCGAAGTTCGTGTTACCAACAACACGCATCTCAAAAGCTGTAACGGGCATACCCGAATTCAACTACTGGGCTATTTGCTTTTCGCTGATTTGGCTCACGAGCGACTTTCGGCAACTTATCTTCTGATGCGGGATCTCAATCTTTGGCCCGCACTCCCTGTCAGCGTTTGTCGCTTACTCCTCTCGGTCAACGCCTTGTGTTTAACTAATTGGGATTATAGCGGACAGAGTTACCCGTGCTAAAGCCATTTTGAGCAGGTGCGACGCATGCGATCAGAATCGCAGAGGTGCGTCGCACGTTGTCTCGTATCTCATCAGTTAACCACTACCACTTGCTTCGCCGAAACCATCTCACCGTTCACTGTAATAAATCGCTGTTCTTCATCATGTAATGTCACTGCCACCCGATACACCCCCGGTGCCAGCGCACCCAACTCAAACGTATCGCCATGCGTGCTGCCCACATACGCGCCGTTCACATACACCTGTGCCTTGCCTGCGTAGTAACGCGTTGTGTAGATGTGCAAGGTCGTGCCGGTTGCGCTCAGGCTCACCGTCGGTGCGCTGGCGGCAGCCACCTCTAGTTTGGGCAAACTGGCTTTGTAGTTTTGATATTGATACTGTGCGCCGCTGCTATAGGCCACCAACATCAGCCCCAAAATAAGCGCAAAGTTGACCGAAGCAAACGCCACCCGCAGCGGCGTGCGGCTGTGAAACGTGATGGGCGCGCGATACACCGTGCCCGGGCCGTTGAGCAAAAAGATAATCAGCGCCGCGTGCAACGTGGTGTGACCAATCACCTCGACCTTGCCAAACACCGCCGTAGTGGTGAAGAACACCAGCGTAATGACCAATGCCAAAGGCCGCTGAAACAAACAAATAATGAGCAAGTAGCCCAGGCTGAATTCCACAAACGCGGCACTGGTGAGGAAGAAGATCACCGGCATGCCCATCGAAAGCTGCGGGTTCTGCTCCAACAAATACACCGCCCAATCTGGGTAAATAATTTTCTCCAAAGCCAGCCAGCTTAGCGAGAACCCAACTGTGGCATACAAGATGGGCAACCCAATGGCGCGAAGGCGCGGACGTTGCACTTGGCTTAGAGCAAGGTAGATGGCGATGCCAACATAGTGCAAATAATCCAGCATGTAGAAGAAGCCGAATTGTGTTGCGCCATACAGATATAACGCCCCAAGTCCTAGCCCTACCAGCGGTGTGCTTTGCGGGAAGACCAGCAGCAGCGCCAGCACAAACTGAATCCATCCCACAGTCGGCGTGCCGATTTTTAACTCCGGCACCAGCATGGCATCGGCTTGCCAGCACAACAAAAACGTCGCGCCCAGTGCCACGCGCATCACCAGCGTACTTTGCTCTTTGTGGTTAGCCATCCAGTGTTCAAAGCGTTGAAAGGTGTCGTGTCGGGCCAGCCAACGATCTGCGATCACCAGCAGCCCAATCACCGCCATGCTTAGCACCAGCAGCTCCAGAAAGAACGGGTTGATGACTTGAGCCAGCGTCATGGGCCGGTCCGCAAAACTAAATTTGCTGAACCACTTCACATGCGCGTAGCTGGCCGTTGGCAGCAGCAGCAACCCAAGCAGTAACAACATCAGCTTGCGAGGTTTGGAGAGGCGAAGCACACGCAGACGCACATTCATATCGTGCGCATTTTAGGTGCTCCCTGGTCTCAACGTAGTGATAAAACTCCCCTCTAGCAATCCCCGTATAGCACTGCCAGCAATACACCCGTGTGCTATAGTTTTGCAGCCCAAAGCCCTGGCTCCCAAGCTAAAGAATGGGCTTAACGTTCAGTTTTAAGTACGAAAACAAAAGGAGTTATACAAAGATGTCGAAGGTTTTGTCGCGACGCAATTTCCTAAAAGTGAGTGGTGTGGCTGCAACGGGTGCGTTGCTGGTGGCGTGTGGCACCCCCGAAACTGCTAAACCCGCAGCGCCTGCTGCTGGCCCCGTCTCGTTGGAAATTGATTCAGATGCTGCCGCTGGTGTGTTCAAGTTCAACAAAGCTACGCTGGAGGCCCCGGCAGGCAGCAAGATCACCCTCAAGTTCAACAACAAGACCGATGCGGCAGCCGCCGTAGGCCACAACTGGGTGTTGACCAAGAAAGGCAAAGAAGAAACGGTGGTGAATAACGGCACCGCCGCAGGCGATACTAACGGCTGGCAGAAGCCCGGCGACCCCGACATCATTGCCCACACTAAGCTCATCAAAGGTGGCGAGAGCGACAGCGTGACGTTTGACGCACCCGCCCCCGGCACCTATGCCTTCTTCTGCACCTTCCCCGGCCACTACGCGGGCGGCATGAAGGGTGATTTGGTGATCAAGTAGATCAACGAAATCGCAACGAATAAGCGAATGCAAAACGCCAGCGACCTTTAAGGTCGCTGGCGTTTTTGTTGTGCTACTGCCTATTCATTTATTTGTTCTTCATTCGTTGATGTCGTTGATACGCGTTGGAAAAACGATGAGAGCTAGCAACGCCGACTGCTAGCTCTCAAACCAAAAGGAGGAGAAGAGGAGGTCCCACCCTGACTCTTGCGCGAGAGTGTAGTGATCTCGGTTTCACGTTTCTCTACGGGCACCCTACGTTTCCTCTACGTTTCGTATACGCCGCAAGATGAATCTGTGTAAATAACGTAGGGCGAGGCATGCCTCGCCCTACTCGGCTCGGCGCGTCAGCGATAATTCGACCTATGCACGAAGCGCCCCCCGTAACGCCCGCATCGGCAGATGCCAGCGCCCCCGATTCTTTAGCCACATCAGCCCTGCATCAAAATCTCCATCAAGATATTAAGCATCTTTCCGAGACCATTGGCTCACGCGGCAGCGCCACAGAAGACGAGGCCAAAGCTGCACACTATGTTGCAGAACGGCTCTCATCCTTTGGGCTAATGCCGCAACGCCAAGACTTTAAGGGCGCGGCCTCGGCGTATGCGCCGTATGCGCTGGCAATGTTTATGGCGTTGCTCAGCCTGTTCTTGTTCTGGCAACAGCAGTTCATGCTCACCGTATTTGCCATTGTTTTTACGGCGTTGGCGTTGGCTGCACTTTTGTCCGAGTTGCTTTTCAAAGACAACGTGTTGCGCTGGGTGCTGTACAAAGACGACAGCCAAAATGTGTTTGCTGAAGTTAAAGCCAAAAGCGAAGAACCCAAAGCCAAGATCGTCATCACCACCCATCTGGATTCACATCGCACCCCGCTTATTTTTAGCTCACCCGGTTGGCTGCGCTTCTTTCAACTCATGTTGCCTTTGGGCATTGGCGCGTTGGTGGCGTTGCAGGGGTTGTTTTTGATTGGGCTGTTGACGGGGCTTGAGACATTGCGCTGGGTGGCGCTGGTGCCGGGTGGGTTTGTGTTGGTCATCTTTGCGCTCATGTTGCAAGCCGACACAACCGACTTTACAAAGGGCGCAAACGACAACGCCAGTGGCGTGGCCGCTTGTCTAGCGCTGGCCTCGCGTTTGGCCCAATCCCCCTTAGCCCAGCACGATGTGACGCTGGTGTTTACCGGCTGCGAAGAAACCGGCTGCTATGGCGCCGATGCGTTCTTGCGTGCCAACAAGGCCGCGCTGGGCAACGCTGTTCATCTCGTCATCGACCAAGTGGGCGGCAAAGGGGCAGACCCGTGCATCCTCCGCAGCGAGCAGTTTTTGCGGCTTGCGCACAGCGACCCCGCCTTGCTCAAACTGGCCGATGATCTTATCAGCGCCCACCCGGAGCTAAACGCCCATAGCCGCAGCGCACACGGGGCTTACAGCGAACTCAGCATTGGCACATTGCATGGCCTGCGCCCCATCGGTCTGTTTGGTGTGGCACGAGACGGCGCGCAAAAGATTGCGGCGACCCCGCATTGGCACCAACCCACCGACACGCTTGCAAACGTGGACATAGATGCAACTGCCCGCGCCACCGAACTGGCCTGGCTCTTTTTGCAAGCCGTAGACCAATCCCTATGAAGCCGAGCCACCCGCGTCCCTTTTTCTCCTTGCCCCCCCTTCTCCCTGTCCTGCTGATTGCAGCTCTAACCGCCACAAGTTGTAGTCGCATCGAGACGCCCAAGCCCACCGCAGTTCCAATCAAACTGCGCGTTGCTGCCGACGATGCCACCTACCCGCTGATGCAAAAGCTATGTGAGGCCTACACGGCGCTAAACGAGAACGTCACGTTCAACCTCGTGCCTGGCAACGTGGGCACGCTCTCGCAAATGGTGTATGCCAACCAGACCGACATTGCAGCCATCTCTCGTTTGCCGGATAAAGTGGCTAACAAGCCAGATTTGTGGCTGGGTGATCTGGGTATCGACGGTGTGGCTATTATTGTGAACGCGCAGAACCCAGTGAGCAGCCTGACCATGCAAGACATCCGCGATATTTTTTCGGGTGTGCGCGGCGAGTGGGGCGATTTTGATATTCAAGAGCGCGGCATTATTGCGGCGCTGGTGCGCGAGGATGGCGATGGCACACGCGTGGCCTTTGACAAATCGGTAATGGGTGATGTTGGCCTGAGCAAGAGCGCCATTGTGCTGCCCAGCATCGAGACGGTGATTAACTACACGATGCTTCAGCCCGATGCGATTGGCTATGTGCCCAGCTCGCGCCTCGGCAGCTTGCCCGCCGCGCTCAAGCCCATTGGCATCGAGGGCATCACCCCCGACCGTGACGCCATTCGCAACGGCAGCTACCGCTTGGTGCGCACGCTGCACCTGGCCGCCGCACGCGAGCCGCAAGGCGAGGCGCGCAAATTCGCCGCCTGGGCATTGGGGCCAGAGGGCCAGAAAATTGTGGCGGCCATGAACTATGTGCCCGCGGCGCGCTGACGAACTAGCGGACTTAAACACGAAGAAGCGAAGGAACGAAGGAATGAAGAATTCAAAAATCTTCTTCTTTTCTCCGTCCCTCCGTCTCTTCGTCCCTTCGTTTCTTCGTGTTCCAAAAACAGAGCATCTATCTTGAAATCTTCTCGTCTTTTTCTTCTTGGTTGCTATGCGTTTATTGCGCTGGGTGTTAGCACTGGGGTGATTGGGCCTGCGCTGCCAACGCTGGCAGCCCACGCCAATGTTTCGCTCGATCAGGCCGGTTACTTATTCGCCAGCATGTCCATTGGCTATTTCATTTCCGCGCCCATTATCAGTTGGGCTGGGCCGCGCGTGGGCACGCGGGTCATGCTCATCGTCAGCCCACTCATTGGCATTGTCAGCATGGTTATTTTTGCGCTAGGTCGCGCCATGCCGGTGCTCATGCTGGGCACGGTGTTGTTGGGCATAGGGCAAAGCGGCACGCAGGTGGCCTACAACGCCATGTTTGGTTCTAGCGAAGGCGCATCCAAAAAGCTGGGGCAACTCAATGCCTTCTATGGCATTGGGGCGTTGCTTGCGCCGCTGGTGGCCTCGTTTGGCTACGCCCAGTTTGCCGAGGCGACGGTGGCGTTTGTGGTGGCCGCAGCGTTGCTGGCCGTGCTATCGCTGGGTGCGGTGCTGTGGCGCGGCGGATCAGGAAGAGGGATGAGGAGAGAGGGAGATGAGGGGATAAAGAGAGATGCTCCTCATCCCCTCATCTCTGTATCTCCGCTGCGCAGCCCCACCCTCTGGCTCATGTCCATCGTCATGGGTCTCTATGTCGGTTGCGAGGTGGCGTTTAGCGGCTGGACGACCGAGTTCACCCGGCGCAGCACCGGCATTCCATTGGCCCAGGCAGCGGCCAGCACCAGCGTGTTTTGGGTTGGGCTGGCGCTCAGCCGTTACTTTGCACCCATGTTGTTTCGCATTCAGCCGGCACGGCTGGTGCTGCTGATGTTTGGCGTGACGGTTGCAGGCTATGTGCTGATGGTGGCATTTGGCGCGGCATTGCCGCTGGTGCTGGTGGGCGCTTTTGTTGTAGGTGCAGGTATGGGGCCGGTTTACCCAACGCTCATTGCCATCGCCATCCAACGCTTCCCACAACATGCTACGTTGATGGCGAGCGTGTTAACCAGCGTGGGTTCCCTCGGCGCGTTGTTTTTGCCCACCTGGGTGGGCGTGGTGCTCACCACTCAAAGCCTGACCGGGGCATGGCTGTTGCAAGCGGGCGTGCTGGGCATTGTGGCGGCGTTGTGGTTTGTCGAATTGCGTCGCACGCGGCCCGGCCACGAATCGGCAACAGCTTGAAATTGGAAAGTATCAGGGACGACATCCCTACAAGGATGTCGTCCCTATTGAGATAGGCTCTTAGCCGGTTACAAGACGCGTGTAAGCGTTGCTAACCGGCTAAAGCCTGGAATCCAGTCGTAACTCATCGCAATGGAATGGCTCGTATTCACCGCTTCGTTCTCGGCCAACACATCGTCCAGCCGCCGGGTGGCGCTGTGGCGACAGTTGAAGCAACTTGGCGCAATCTCGCCCGCAGGCAGTGTGCATGCCTTGCCTGCCACCCGCGCCTGCCAGGATGCGTTGGGCCAACTGACCCGCGAGATTGAAGCCGCAGGTGGCAGCGCACTCACCATGCGCGTCTCCGAGTTTGAAGGGATGACCGATGCCGAACTGATTGCGGCCTTCCGCGACAACCGCGATCACGACTATCGGCGCATCGAAAAGGCGTTGGCTAAGTTGGAGCAAACCGTGAGAAACCTCCGGGGTCTAAATACAGTTCGAGGGGGAAGCCGCGAGCCGCGCCAAGACCCCGGAGGTTTTGCGCAAAATGCTATGTCCTCGCAGCAAGCCAAACTGGCCGAACAGCTTAATCAACTGCGCAAACACCATGCCCGTGTGGCCCAGGTAGATTATTTTGATGCGCCGCTTGGCACGGCTTTGGCGGCGCGGCTGAACCGCCTGCAACAACAGCTTGCGCCAGAGGCCATTACAAATGCGAGTCCAGCCTTCGCCACGCTGGCGCAATATCGCGGCAAACGTTGGGTTACGCACCCGCGCCCACGCGTCGATGCGCTGGCTTGCGCCTGGCTCATCCGCCGCTTTATTGACCCGAATGCCTTGATTCGCTATGCCGACAAAGCACGCCCCAACGAAGTGGCGTTTGATTTGGACGAGGGCGAGTTTGCGCACCACGCCAACCAGTGTGCGTTCGAGCGCATGGTCTTTGCCTTTCACCTCAGCTCGCCCGCGAATGCATCTGCATTGGATGCCATTGGGCAAATGGTGCATCAACTGGATTTTGTGGATGGCAAGTTCAAGCGGGCCGAGACCCCTGGCATCGCCGCCATTCTGAAGGGCTGGGCGCTTATCCCGCATCTCTCGGATTTGGAATTAGAAGCGCGTGGGCGAGTTTTATTCGAGGGGCTGTATGCGGGCTTGCTGTATTAAGATCGCAGCATTCCTATGCCCAAGCCACTCACCCTCACCCCAGATCGTTTATTCACCGGCAGCGACAAGCAGAAAGCCGTCGCCCAGAATTTGTATGAGCCGGTGCGCGGTCTGCCACTCATTTGCCCGCACGGCCACGTAGACCCGCGTTTGCTGGCCGATCCGGATTACCAGTTTGGTTCGCCCACCGAGCTTTTCATCATCCCCGATCACTACGTCTTTCGCTTGTTGTATTCGCAGGGCGTGCCGATGGAATCGTTGGGTGTGCCCCGGCAAGATGACGGAGTTGTAGAACAAGACCACCGCAAAATCTGGCAGGTCTTTGCCGAGCATTTCTATCTCTTTCGCGGCACGCCCACCGGCTTGTGGATTAACCAGGAGTTGCACGATTTGTTTGGCGTGCGCGAAGTTTTGAACGGCGAGAGCGCCCAACGCATTTATGACCGCATTGCCGAATGTTTGGCGCAACCAGCCTTTCGCCCGCGTGCCTTGTTCGAGCAGTTCAACATCGAAGTGCTTTGCACAACAGACGCAGCCACAGACGATCTCAAGCATCATGCCAGCATCAAGCAATCGGGCTGGGCTGGGCAGGTGCGGCCAACCTTTCGGCCCGATGCCGTCGTCAATCTCGATACCGAAGGCTGGCACGACCACATCAACAAGCTGAGCGATGTGAGCGGCGTGACGGTAGACGATTACGCCAGCTTCATCAACGCATTGCAGCACCAACGCATGTTCTTCAAGCAGATGGGTGCGGCTGCCAC
>JAYTNY010000598.1:0-1936 GCA_043748055.1 Roseobacter sp. | reverse complement strand
GCGCCTATGATCCCCGACCCCTAAAGGGGTCGGGGATCATAGGCGCAACATGCGCTCTTATTGATTCGTATCAACGTTTGATTGCTCATATTGCTCACTATGTTCAGAAAAAAAGACAAGACCCAAAATGGCGGGGCGCACCCAGAATTTATTGTGCAGATTGAAGACGTGCACAAGAGCTTTGTGATGGGCAAAGAGGCCGTGCCTGCGCTGCGCGGGGTGAGCTTGAACGTGAAGCGCGGCGAGATTTTGTGTTTGATGGGGCCGAGCGGCAGCGGCAAGACCACCATGCTCAATATTATTGGCGGGTTGGACACGCCCAGCCGGGGCCACGTGAGCGTGGACGGCAACAACGTGGTGGAGCTGGATGAGGAGAAGCTGGCCGCGCTACGGCTGCGCAAGATGGGTTTTGTGTTCCAGAACTTCAACCTGCTTAGCAACTTTACGGCGGTGGAAAACGTGCAGGTGCCGATGGTGCTAATGGGCCAGCGCGACCCCAAACGTGCCAAAGAATTATTGGGCTTGGTGGGGCTGGGCGACCGGATGACGCATTACCCCAGCGAACTTTCTGGCGGGCAGCAGCAGCGCGTAGCCATTGCGCGCGCGTTGGCCAACGACCCGCCGCTGCTGATTGGCGATGAGATGACGGGCGACCTCGACACACAGACCTCGTACGAGATTATGAACTTGCTCGTCAAGCTCAACAAAGAGCGCGGCACGACGATTGTGTTTGTAACGCATGACCCAAGAATGAGCCATTTTGCGCATCGGGTGATTAATATGCGTGACGGAAAATTGTCCGATGAAATGACGGAGGGCCAGTTTGAAGGTTTGAAGGTTTGAAGGTTGGCCGACTAACCTTCAAACCTTCAAACCTTCAAACTCAGTATGGGCCTAAAGTACGTCCTCAACTCCATGAAGCGCCGCAAGCTGCGCACGGTTATTGTGGCGATGGCGCTCATCGTCGGCGTGGCGCTGGTGGGCGCGTTGCTGAACATTGTGGACACGCAGCGCCAATTTAGCGTGCAGACCATTGGGGCGCAGACCGGTGGCTACGACCTCGGCATTAAGAAAAGCGACCTAGCAGCGACGACGCTGTTTGAGATTGCGCCGGTAGATCAACTAGCCCGTGCGGCCTACGACAAAATTATTGCGGTGCATCCCCGCATCCAAGGCAATGCCGAGGCGCGTTTGGCCAATGCCGCCGAGGGCAGCGCGGTGACAGTGATTGCGCTGAACCCCGATGTGGATGATTTGGTGAAGCCGGCGGGTGGCGGCTTGTTTGGCGGCGGTGGGCCAGGGCCGGGCGGACCAACGGGTGCATTTGGGTTTGGCGTCAGCGAGGGCACATACCCGCCGGGGCCGGGCCAAGTGTATTTGGATGCAGGCACAGCCGGGGCGTTGGGCGCAAAAGTGGGCGATGAAATCTCGCTGTCGTACGTAAAGCCGGTGGCCCGCGAAGAGGGCAAAGAGGCCAGCAGCGGCAACAGCAGCGCTCGCGAAGAAGCCGCGTTTATCGTGTCGGGCATCGGGGTGCTCAGTGGCATCGGCCAAGAGGCCAGCAGCCCAGCGGTGATTCGTTTGGACGATGCCCAACGCTGGCTACGCGCACCCAACCAGGCCGATCAGGTGCTCATCATTTGGAAGAACGACACCAGCAGCGGCAACGACGCCCGCGCCCAGGTGACCCAGGCGCGCGGCGTGGGCGAACAATTGCGCGATGCGTTGCAACGCAAATTGGGGCCAGACTTTAAGGTGGGCCTGCCCAAATACACCACGCTGGAAGGGGCCTCGAATGCGTTTATTTTCTTGCAGACGTTTATTACGCTGTATGGATTTTTGAGCATGAGCATTGTGGGCCTGATGGTGAACGCGTTGATGAACACGACCGTGCAAGAGCAAAAGCACGACCTGGCGGTGCTGCGGGTGTTGGGCG
>JAYTNY010000597.1:0-7284 GCA_043748055.1 Roseobacter sp. | reverse complement strand
TGCTCGATGCGAAACGCGACGGGCCGGGTGGCGTGCGTGGCAAAAAATTCGCGCTGGGCCCGGTATATTTGCGCGAGGTGCGCGGCGGGGGTGTCGGTCATGGTGGGGCTATTGTCGCGCAGGGCAATCACCTCACCCACTTCGGCTGAGCCACCGGCACATAGCTCGCAAAGCGTTGCAGCAGGGCCGCCGGTTCGCGCTCCACCATCACCATGTCTACATGGGCTTGTTTGATGAAGCGCTCGGCCACCGTGATGCGCATGAACTGGACGAGGTGATCGTAATAGCCCGCCACATTCAGCAAGCCAAACGGTTTGGCGTGGTAGCCCAATTGGCCCCACGTCCACACCTCAAAGAATTCTTCCAGCGTGCCTGCGCCGCCGGGCAACGCCACAAAGCCATCGCTTAATTCGGCCATCAGGGCCTTGCGCGCGTGCATGGTGTCCACCACATGCATCTCGGTCAGGCCCTTGTGGTCAATCTCTTTGCCGCGCAGCGCATGCGGAATCACGCCCGTTACGGCGCCACCTGCTGCCAGTGCAGCGTCGGCCACAGCGCCCATCAACCCCACGCTGGCCCCGCCGTAAACCAGCTTTAGGTTGGCTTGGGCTACGGCTTGGCCCAGGGCTTGCGCGGCTTGTAAATAGAGGGGGTTGCCGCCGCTGCTGGAGCCGCAGAAAACACAAATGCTTTTCATAATGGGTTGAGAAATCACAATCGATCGAGTTCTGGATTCCAGGCTTCAGCCGGTTAGTGGCTTTGCTAGAGCCTGAATTGTGGCTGGGTTAATAACCGGCTAAAGCCTGGAATCCTGATTGCTGGGAGGTCTTCAGCATCGCCAAAATCTTTTGGTCGCTGCGGGTGAGGGCTAAATTTTTGATCTCGTCCAACTTCACCCATTTAAGTTGTAGATAGCTGGCTGGGTTCGCGGGCACATTTGGCGATGTCGCCAGCCGCACCCCAAACACATGCTTGGTGATTTTGAAGTGCGTAAACGCGTGCTTCACGGTGCCGATGAAATCCGTCTCGTTCACCTCAACTTGCAAGCCGGTTTGTTGCGCAACTGCGCGTTGCACCGCGCTGGCTAGGCTGCCGCCCAGCAGCGGCAAAGTAGCCTCGTCACTTATTTCGCCACTTACAAATTCCCACAGCCCACCCAGCAAGCCATCCAGTTGCCGCTGGCCCAACAGCGCCTGACCCTGCGCATTAAACAGCACTAGCACGCCCAGGTTTTTGTGGGGTGTTGTTTTCTTGGCGGGTTTGATGGGATACGCGTCAGGCGTGCCTTGCGCGTGGGCCATGCAGTGCGTTTGCAAGGGACAGTATTGGCAATTTGGCGCGCGCGGCGTGCAAATGGTCGCGCCCAAATCCATCACCGCCTCGTTAAATTCACCGGCGCGGCCTTTGGGCAGCAATGCCTCGCTCAGCTCCCAAAGCTCATTGCTCATTGCTAATGGCTTATCGCTCAACACAAACAACCGCGAGAACACGCGCTTGACGTTGCCATCCAAAATGGGCTCATCTTGCCCAAAAGCCAAGCTGGCGATGGCCCCAGCGGTGTAGCGACCGATGCCAGGTAGTTTGAGCAAGCCCTCGACCGTTTGCGGAATCTCCCCATCTAACGCGTTCATTACGTGCTGGGCGGCTTTGTGAAAGTTGCGCGCGCGCGAGTAATAGCCCAGGCCTTCCCACTGCTTTAGCACATCGTCCAGCGGCGCGGCGGCTAACGTTTGCAAGGTGGGGAAACGATGCAACCAACGCTGGAAGTACGGAATAACAGTGGCGACCTGGGTCTGCTGCAACATGATTTCGGCCAGCCAGACGTGGTACGGGTTGCGTGTGTGGGTATCACTTTGGTGGGTAGCACGCCAGGGCAAATCACGCTTATGCTCATCGAACCACTTTAACAACTGGTGTTGAATCGCTGCGCGTTTTTTGGGGTGCAAAGTGGTCATGCATACAAAATGCTAAATGGTTCTAGGCAGGTTCTAGCAATCTGACAATATGATGAGTCATCGTGAATCAAATTCTGGTTATCGGCACAGCTTCGTTAGATATATTGCATTTGAATTTATTGCAACCGCCACAAACTGTATACACAGTGGGCGGAGCCGGTTTATACACTGCGTTGGCAGCAACCAAAGCAGGTACACGCGCCACTACACGCGTCACATTGTTTGCTCCTAAACCCATCCACATGCCCCCAGCCTTGCAACCCGCTGCAAAATTGATTGAGTGGATCGGCCCACCCTGCGAAACAAGCGAACTGCCTCGGTTAGAGATTGTGCATTACGGCAACGGCAAGGCCGAGCTGAAGGGAGCATCGTGGGGAGCCGAGTTGAAAATGACTCCGACAGACTTGCCCGAAGATTTGTCGGGATACACGTTTGTGCATATCGCTGCGCTCAGTTCGGCCCAACGCCAACTTGAATTCTTGCAAGCCTGCCGCCAGCGCGGGGCGGCGCAAATTTCTGTAGGTACTTACGCACGGCTAATTCACAACGAAGCTGACACGGTGCGAAGGCTATGGCTGACAGCCGACTTGTTTTTTATGAATGAGAATGAATGCAGAGGCTTGTTTAGGTCTATAGAGGCGGCGCACGAGAGTAAAGCCCACAAGAACGCTGCGCTGTTTGTTACTTTGGGAGAGCAGGGTGCACTGGTGCTCCATCAACAAAAACGAACAGCCATACATGCCCAAGTGGCTAGTGAGCTTGACCCGACAGGTGCAGGGGATACCTTCTGCGGTGCTACCCTGGCGGCACTGGCGCAAAGTAGAGAAATTGTCGATGCGGCATGTATTGGCGCACAGTGGGCTGCGCAAACAGTTGCCTCACCCGGCCCTGAAGCGTTGCTTTGATGGGTAGAAAAGGTGAAAGTTGATGAGAAGTTGCAATGAGGGCGGACAACGTCCGCCATATGAGAATTAAACTGTTGTAAACGAATCGTCTTTGTCGAATAATTAAACGGATGAATCGGAATATGAATGGGTATCTGGATAAATTGATATGTTAGGAACAATTCAAAAGGCTAATCATGTTATTAGCCTATTTACTGAGACTAAATCCGAGTGGGGCGTCACGGAAATTTCGCAATTGTTGAACGAACCCAAGTCCACTGTCCACGAACTTCTGTCTTCTTTGGCCCAATTGGGCTGGTTATCTCGCACCGAGAAAGGCCGCTACCGGTTGGGGATGGCATTTTTTGGTTATAGCCATACTGCACTCAGGGTTTTTCCCTGTAAGGATGAGGTACACCGAGTTCTGGAAGGCCTGGCTGAGCGGTTCGGCGAGACGGCGCAAATGGGCATCTTGGTCAATAATGAATTGCTGTATGCCGACGCGGCACACGGGCCTCACCGAGTCGGGACCCCTGTTTCGAGCATCGGCGCGTATCTGCCTGCTTATGCCTTTGCATTAGGCAAAGTGCTGCTGGCACACCAACCCTGGGAGAAAGTTCAGGAACACTTTGAGCGGAAGGGCATTGTGGCTTACACGCAAAGCACCATCACCAAGCTCGATCAGCTTAAAGCCGAGCTGGAGCAGATTCGACAACAAGGCTACGCCGTTAGCCAGAGCGAATACATGCGCGAGTGGAGCGCCGTGGCCGCGCCGATCTATGCGCGTAATAACGTTGTGGTCGCATCTATTGGCGCAGGCGTCTCGGCCCCGCGTTATCCTATGCTCAGCAACGAACTCATCGCATCTGTTATCTCTGCTGCGAATTCGCTCTCCAAAACATTTGGCTACGCACCGGCCCCTGCAACTGTCCCGAACGCCTAATGGTCGCTGCCGCTTGCCAGCCGCGCAATCTCGTCTTTGCTCTCGATAATCTGTGCCACCTTGCCATCCGTCATGCGAATCACGCGATCTACGTAGCGGCACATGCGTAGATCGTGCGTCACCATAATGCCTGCGCGACCCTGCTCGTGAATGAGGGACTGTAAGGTTTGCACCACTTGGTAGGCGCGCTCGGTGTCCAGGCTGGCGGTGGGTTCATCAGCCAGCACAACGGTGGGTTCGTGGATGAGGGCGCGCGCAATGGCTACGCGCTGTTGCTGGCCGCCTGACATTTGGGGCGGCAGGTTCTTCAGCCGGTCGCTCAATCCCAAGCGGCCCAGCAAGTCTTTGGCACGGTCTTTGCCCGTACGGTTCAGCGTGCCGTTCAGCCGCAGCATCAGCTCCACGTTTTCTTGTGCCGAAAGATACGGCACCAAGTTACTCGCCTGAAAAATAAAGCCGATTTTCTCGCCGCGAAAGCGGGTGCGCTGGGCATCGTTCATCTTCCACAGCGGTTTACCATCTATGAAGACGTTGCCTGCGGTGGGTTGCAACAAGCCCGCCAGCAAGGCCAGCAGTGTGGTCTTGCCGCTGCCGCTGGGGCCAACCAATGCCACAAACTCGCCAGGGTTCACGCTCACGCTCACGTTGTCTACAGCGTTAATGGTTTGCCCGGCGTTCTGGTAGCTTTTTAAGACGGTTTGGGTTTCGAGTGCGGAGTTCATAGTGAATAGTTATCAGTTATCAGTAGTCAGTAGTCAGTAGTCAGTAGTCAGTAGTCAGTTTTCAGTTGCTGGTTCGCCATGAGGGCGTTACTGACAACTGATAACTGACCACTGAAAACTATCAGTTAGCTAGCCAGCCCCAGCGCCTTCAACGGCTCGGCCTTTAGCAGCACCTGCACCGAGCTAAGGCCGCCCAGCGGGCCAATGACGAGTAAGAGTGCCACCGTGCGGGCGGCGTCAGCGCCATCAAACCGCACAGGCACGACCGGTGGAATAGCAAACGTAAGGCCCCAGGTGAGCAAGGCCCCCAGCGCCACACCAAACGCGTTGACGACGAAAATTTGCACGAGGGCCGCCAGCGCAATCTTCCAGTTGGCCGTGCCGATGGCTTTGAGCACGCCCACCTGCGCAATTTTTTGCAATGCCTGAATGCGAAAGAAGCTGCCTGTTACCAGCAGACCAATGAGCAACGTAAACACGCGCTGCAAGCCCAGCGTGCTTTGCTGCGCGCTGTAGCCGGGGGTGTTTTCGTAGGCGGTCTTTTTGTCAATCACGCGCACGCCATCCGTCTCGCGCAGAATGCTGGTGCTGTCGGCAATCTCGCGCTCAATCTTGGGTGCCATCGCCGCGCCATCGCTAGGGTTGTTGAGGCGAACGAAGGCGATGTTGAATGTGACCGATGGCGTTTTGTTATCAGCGTTCACCCCATCGCTGACGCGTTCGCTTGGGCGGGGTCGAATTTTCTCCCACGTTAAATGCGGCACAAACACGGTGGGCTGTAAGCCATATTGGTTGCTGCCCGCAATGCCCGCCACCACCAAGTCATACACCTTCTCTTTGCTGCCGACGAGGGATCGAATCTTGATCGGGTCGCCCACTTTTAGGCCAGTCCGCACGGCGGTGCTGCGGTCCAGGATGGCCTCCATGCCGCGCTTAAAATCCAGTTGTTGGCCTTCGGCCACGATGGGTTCACCGGGTTGGCCCACCAGCACGCCCCCCAGCGCCACCTTCTGCGGCTCTTTGCCCTCGATCAAAATTGCCACGTTGGCCCAGGCAATTGCGCCCACGGCTTGCACGCCATCAATCTGCCGCAAATCCCGAATGCGCCCCTCGCTGATGCGGCTGCCGGGGATCAACAAATCACTCTTGTCTGAGTAGGTCACCAAGTCGGCATCTACCTTCTCAATAAATTCGCGGTTGCCCAACCCCAGCCCCTCGGCCAGCCCCGCCGTAAACAACACCAGCAGCGTAATCAGCGCCACCACAATGGCGATGAGAAAGAAGCGCCCCTTGTTGCGCCAAATTTCTTTGAACGCCAAATGCAACGCCAACGGCGCCGCAAAACTCAACCCTCGCCCAGCCACACGTGCCCGCGTGGCCGTAATAGAAACAATCGTCGCCAAATTCACCTCTGTTAGCAGGAAGCAATAAGCAAAAAGCTTTTTGCTTATTGCTTATCGCTTCCTGCTAATCTCAACCCATCCAACAACACATCTACCATCTCGTCCACCATGCTCTCTTTGCTGGCGCTGGTGTGCTGCGCCTCCAGCGGCACAGAATGCACGCTTTGAATAATGGCCAGCATCGAGCCCGCCAAAATGCGCGGGTCGGAGATCATCCGAATTTGTCCCGCTGCGTGCGCGTCCACAAACGCCTTCTCGAACGGGGCCATAAAGGCCACGTAGGCCGTCACGCTCAGCCGTTTGCTGGCGCTTTTGCTGATGGCGGTCATGTCGGCCAACATCATGCGCGTAAAGTCAATCGGTGGCTGAGACAACATCCAACGCGAGGCCGCTTGCAGTTGCGCCCGCACATCGGGCCCAGCCCCAGCCATTGCCTCTTCCAAATGCGTTTGGTGCTTGCGAAACGTGCGCTCCATCACCTCGACGTATAAGGCCTCTTTGCCACCCGGCACATGGTGATACAGCGAGGCATGGTTCAGCCCCACCGCGCTGGCAATGTCTCGCAGCGTGATGGCTTTGTAGCCGCGTGTGTGGAACAACGTCTCGGCGGCCTCCAGCACGCGGGCCTTAGCGTCGCTCACCTCAACGGTCTTTGTCGTCGTTTTTAATCCCATCTTTACTCAACCAACATTTTGGTTGGGTTTGATGAGGATGAGATGAGATGCGACAAGATGAATGATGTGCGGATGCGGATAATGAGTGCGTGGATATGGAGCAACTTCAAACCGAGTTTGCAGAATTGTGCAGCCGCATAAATCCATTGCTCGCGCAATTTCGCTTTCCCACCGAGCGCAGCGACGATGGCTTTGCGCACGTAGAAATCGCTGCTGGGCATTTTCACTACGTCGTCACCGAACGTGGGCTGGAGCGCTCGCGCCAGACCACCGCCGACAAAGACGAGTTGCTGTATTGGCTGGTCAGCAGCGTGGCCTCGGCGCGGGCAGGGGACTATGAGTTTCGCCATCGCGTGCGTGGGAAGAGCTTTCGGCGGTTGATGTTTGCCAAGCAGATTGAATATCTGGCACGCGTGCGGGCAGATTGGGCCGAGCGCACAGCGCGCGAGATTGACGCGATAGTGGCGAAAAATCCGTATGACGATATTGCGGAGGGTTAACTTCGCTATAATCTTCGCGCCCTCTCACCAAAACATTGAACCGCCACGAAACGGATTCATCGGCACACGCAAGATTGCTCCACAACATGGGGCACGGCGGGCAGGCTGATGAATCCGTTTTTTGTTGCCAGACGATGAGAAACGATGAGGGGCGCAACCGAGTCCATTCTTTCGTTTTATTCAGAAGGAGAACAGAAGAACAA
>JAYTNY010000596.1:0-6795 GCA_043748055.1 Roseobacter sp. | reverse complement strand
CGATAACGGCAACGACAAAGTAACGAGAGGCGCCTTTGTTGAAATTGAAACTGACGTGACCGGCCTCGTCACCGGCGAAGATGAATGTGAGCATTTACGTTGCAGCCCATTTTATGCCCACCACCAAGTCATAATCCACCAGCCAATCCTCGCGCCGCACCCTGTGAACACCCAGCGATTCCAACAGCTTGATGAACTCATAGGTGGGCATGGCCTTGCCGGGCAGTTTCCACGCATCTGGCCCAATGCGGTTGCTGACCATGAGCAGGCCGCCCGGCCTCAGCACGCGAATCATCTCGCTGAGTGCGAGGCTGGGGTGTGTGAAGAACTCTAACGCTTCGAGCGAAGTCACCACATCAAATGCCCCGTCCTCAAATTTTAGGCGTTGGGCATCGTCGCGTTGCCACTCGATGCGGTCTGCATACGCCTTCAGCTTGGCCTGAGCGATGTCGAGCATTTTCTTAGACGCATCGATGGCGACAATGCGGCCCGTGAACGCGGGCTGCATCATCAGCGCCAGCGGCAGGCGGCCTGTGCCGGTGGCGACATCCAGGGCGACAGGAGTGCCCACTGTCATCGCATTCAGATGCCGCAACACCGGTTCGGCCAACATCACTGCGTCGCTGGTGGGGTCGAATTGCTTTACGCCATCGTAGCGCGGCGCAAACCAGTCGTATAGCAACGCCACCACGCGCGCGCCCAAGTACGCGCCCTCGGCCACAATGAGTTGCCAATACGCGATGACGGCTGCGACAGCAATCAAAACAACAATGCCGAGGATGAGGTAAAGCAAAATGAGTTAGGTAGCAAACGGTGGCTTGACATAGCCCATGCCAAATGGCTGCTCGGGCCGCGACCATTCGCCCACCAATGCGCACCGTAGCGGCGTGGTGCGCGCCAAAAACTCGGCGCTGTTGTGGCTGCGGTCGCTGGGAATAATCCACGGCGGCGCGTAGACCAGATGCATGGTGTAGCGGTCAAAGCTCATGGTGTTGGCGTGGGTGCGGTGCCACACAGCTTGATGAAACAACAACGCGGTGCCCGGCTTGCCACAAATAACCTGCGAGATGGGCAAATCACTCTCGCCCTTCACGCTCTTCGGCAGCTTCATCGCCACGTTGTGGCTGCCAGGGATCATGGTCATATTGCCCATATCTGGGTTCGATTGGTCGGTGAGGAAATAGCCCACGCGCAACTGCATCAACGGCACGGGTGTGCCGAGGCGGCGAAAATCGAACACGCTAGAGCCATCTTGATGGTAGCCACCGTGCGCGCCGCCTGCGGGTTGCATGGTGCACCAAGTGCTTTGCAGGATGAAGTAGTCGCCCATCAAGGCGCGCACTTTGTCCAAGATGCAGGGGTGGTCAATCAGGTTTTCGATTGCAGGCTCGGTCTCATAAAGATGCCCAATCTGCCGCCACCCGCCATCGGGGTATGGCGCATGCGCGCGTTGGGCGGCTTGCAGACAGTTAGCGGTTTCGGTAGCTGTCAATGCATCGGGAATCACCAAATAGCCGAAGGTTTCGAACATGAATCGCTCTTCATCCGTGAGCGGGCCGGGCTGGGCCAAAGGTTCGATAGGTTTCATGCGTGGGGTTATAGCATGAACTATTTGAAGAGGCTGGTGATGTCTTTGGAGTAGGCAAACGAGTGGCCCTGCCGCAGCAAATCTCGCGCAAAGATGCGCATGGAATTAAATTGCGGCTCGTAGCCAAACAGCTTGAGCGACTTGGCGCATTTGTAGAGCCGGATGGGCCATTTTTGCCAAACTTGATCGGGCCCGGTGTCGGCCAGATATTTGGCGGTGTGAATGTTCCAGCCCCAACTGCGCGCCAAAATCTCCACGCCAATCTCGTAATTTTTGAGATAGCTCTCGTCTTGTTTCAACTCGGCAATATCGCCGTCATACACCGTCCACGCAAAGCCATACGAGCTTGGCTCGTCAAGCGGGAACATCCACCAGTCGTAGTGGGCTTTGTGCAGAGCCAGCCAATTCTTGCTGTTCTCCCACTCTTCAAACTGCGCCAGTTGTTCGGCGTGTTTGCGCGTTAGTTCGGGGATGCCCACAAAGGCGCGGTCTAGGTTGCGTTTCATGCCTGCAAGTCTACGCAATCCACGCACCAACAAACCAGGTTTCTTCAAGAAACCTGGTTTGTTGGTGCTACTTCTTTGCAAGAGCCGCCTTTTGCGCTCGGCGCCATTTCACAATAAGCGTGCGCGCCCAGCGATAGTGCCGCCAGGTGTTGGCGGTAACGGATCCGCTCAGCGTGCCTTTGCCCGTCCACGCAAATCGCCCAGTTTGATTCAGGTCGTCGTCCGATAGGCGCTTGATCTTGTCGAGGGTCTCGGCATACGATTTGGCAAACAGGCTTTGCACTTCGGCCAATGGCTTGCGGCGGTAGCGCCGATAAATGGTGTCGTTGAGTTTGTGCAGGCTCTCCCAGCTCCATGTGTACCCCGGCGCGGGCGTGTTGGGAATCTCACCCTTCAAGCCCACTCGATACCAACCGAGGAACATCTGCTCCCACTCCACCAAATGCATCATCAGGTCTTTCACCGACCAGTCCGCCTCGGTCACGCCGCCTTGTGCCAACTGGCGCGGCTCCAATTTGCCGATTTCATCCTCAAGAATCTGGCGCTCTTTCGCAATCAACGCCAGCAGCTCATTGCGTGTCAGGGGTGCTTTTTTTGTCGTTGCCATAATTATTTTCAGCCGTGCGCATACTCCGAATAAAGTCATCGCCGCATGAGAGCCTTTTCGCCAGCTTGCTACTCGGTTCCACCACGCGCCAGAACGGCGTCACATCGTCCGGGGCTTTGCCTGCGCCAATCTCTTCCAGCGCCGCCTCGGAGGCGATGCGCAAGAAGATGCCGGTGGTGAGCGGGCAAGTGCCATCGGCTTTGTGCTTCGTCGCCAACTCCTGGCGCAGTTGCAGCACGGTTTTGGTTTTGCCCCGCGCAATACGGCGCACGTGCTGGTCAATCTCCACTGGGGTCGAGATCAGCATACCCGTGCCTTCTTTCAAATCGGCAAAACTCTTGCCCAGCTTCTTCACTTCGGGCTTCTTGCCGTTGTTCATTTTCTCGCGCCAGGTTTTTGTTTTTGCAGCCACAATCCGTTCTCCTTAAGAGCCTATCCCAATTGGTTGTCAGGGACGACATCCCTCGTAGGGATGTCGTCCCTATTGAGATAGGTTCTAAGTCAAATAACGATCCCACCAACCCGCTGCCGGTTCTATTTGTTCAACCACATCTACCCAAACCCCAGCAGGATCATATAAGGCAAAGCGGCGCTGGCCCCACGACTCGTCGCATAAGTCATAAGCAATGGGCGCAGCACCAGACAACAATCGCTCGTAAGTCTGGCGCACATCGGCTACTTGAAACGTAAAGAGCATCCCCTTGCCATTAAATGCCTGTGGGCCGGGCGGGGAAGTAGGGTGATTAGGATGCATAAAAGCCAGGGTGGCGCGTCGACTCATCTCAGAATCGGCGCTATGCATCCAGACAAACCAACTCGATTGAGAACTTACCTGCATGCCGAACCACTTTGTGTAAAAGTCTCGGCATTCAAATAGCTTATCGGTCACGATGATGGGGTAAAAGTCTTGTAAGTTTTTCATCACACCTCCAAAGCGCGTTACACAATCGCAATCAAAATCTCAATCACCTCGGGCCGCGTGCTGTCATACACCTCCAGGTCGGTGGTGTAGGCGCGCTGGTGCGGGCAGGCTGAGTTGGCAAAGCAGGTCCACACCTGCTGCCACACTTGCAACGTTACTTGCGGCATCTCGCCCATGCCGCAAAAAGCCAAGTAACGCGCCTGTGGCACGTGCACCACGCTGAGGTCGGTAGCACTGTCCCCATCAGACACCGCTGCGGCCACCAGTTGCGAATACTCGCCGCGAAAGTCCGACGCGTAGCGCGTATACACCCCATACAGCTTGTGCGGGTTTGTTTGATTGGGGATGGCCTGACCCAACCCCCGCCCAAAAAATTGTTGCCAGTTGTCACCGATGCGTGCTGTGGCGGGGTTGGCCTCTAGCGCATTCGTCGTGCGCGTTTCTAATCCCACCAGCGTGAGGGACGAGAGTTGCGTAAGCGTAGGAGCGAGCGTAGGTTCAGAATTCATGCCAACATCCTAGCAAGGTGCTCCTGACAACCCTATGTCAGGAGCATTCTCGCCATCTTCGCCACTTCATCGCGCATCATCACGCGCAATGCGGGAGGCTCCAACGGCTCGGCATCGGCACCCCAGCCCAGCAGCCAGGCTTTTAATTCGTCCAGGGCTTCGATCTCAAACCGCATCACCACGCCGTTCTCATCTTCACCCTCGTCGCCTCGGTAGCCGTAATGCTGCCGTTCGCGCACCCAGCGCACGGCTTGCGGCGCAAAGCGAATGCGCACTAGTTGGGTGGGCCGCAACGCGGGCTGGGGTTTGCGCAACTCAAAGGTCTTGTTCGTCAGCGTCAGCGCATCCATGCGTTCCAGCCGAAAATCACGCACATCCTGCCGCGTTCGCCATCAGCATGTGCGCACCCAGAAACAGCGCCGCCGCCTCGTTTTGCGTAAACAGCAGCGGTGGCAGGTAATAGCCTTCGATCAAGGCATAGCCCTCGCCGGGCGTGCCGACGATAGGCACGCCACTTTCGCTGAGCGCGGCCATATCGCGGTAAATGGTGCGCTCGTTCACCTCAAACTTCTCGGCTAGGTCTTGCGCGCGCAGCTTCTTCTTGGCTTGCAACAACAAAGTAATGGCGAACAAGCGATCCATTCGGTTCATATCAATTTATTCCCGACATGGCCGACCCCGCTAGCCACCCCGTCGTCCACGCACTCTGAAAATTAAAGCCGCCGGTCACGCCGTCAATGTCCAAAATCTCCCCGGCGAAAAACAGGCCGGGGCAAATGCGGCTCTCCATCGTCTTAAAGTTCACCTCGTCCAAGTTGATGCCGCCACAAGTCACAAACTCTTCTTTGAACTGGCCCTTGCCGCTGATGTGAAAGACACCTCGCGAAAGTTGCTCACCCAGCTTGAGCAAATTGGCTTTGGGCAATTTGGCCCATTGTTGCTCCTCAAAAATTTGGGCCGCGTTCAACAAGCGCTTCCACAACCGCGCCGGAATTTCGCCAAACGGCGAGTGCGCCGAAACGCGCTGCGCACCTGCTTGCTCTTTGTAGGCGCGCAATCGCTCGGTCACGTCATCCATTTTTAGATTGGGCAACCAGTTTATTTCGATGGGGGTCGCATAATTGCAATCGTGCAACTCCCGTGCGGCCCATGCCGAGAGTTTAAGAACCACTGGCCCAGACAAGCCCCAATGCGTCACGAGAATCGAGCCATCAGAAACCAGGTTTTTTGAAAAAACCTGGTTTCTGATGGCGACGCACACGCGCTCCACCGACAGGCCCGCCAACCCATCCAGCCGAGCATCTTTAAGATTGAACGTGAACAACGACGGCACCGGCGGAACAACAGTGTGGCCCAACTCGCGCGCCCAGGCGTGGCCTTGTGCATTGCTGCCGGTTGCGAACAAAAGTCGATCTGCACACAAGTAAGGCTCCGAGTCTTGTACGACAAGATCAAATCGCCCATCGCGCTTTTCTATGCGCTCCACCTTCACATTTGTTTCCACCTTCACCCTCGCCGCGCTCGCCGCCCGCGTCAAGCAATCCACAATCGTCGCACTGTCGTCGGTGATGGGAAACATGCGGCCATCGGCCTCTGTTTTTAGTGTCACCCCGCGCGATTCAAACCAGTTCACGGTGTCCCTCGGTTGGAAGCGATGAAACGGCCCCAGCAGCGCCTTGCCGCCGCGCGGGTAAAACTGCACCAGCGCGCTGGGGTCGAAGCAAGCATGGGTTACGTTACAACGCCCACCCCCACTGATGCGAACTTTGCCCAGCACATTCGGCCCGCGCTCCAGCAAGGTCACTTGGCAAGCTGGGTTCGCCTCCGCGCAGCGAATGGCCGCAAAGAACCCCGCCGCGCCCCCGCCGATGACAAAAACGTTCATAAGGGTATTGTGCCATTGGGCAGGTGAATGGGGATTAGGGGTTTAGGGGTTGGTAATTAGCCCGCTCAATCACCAATCCCTAATCCCCATTCACTTGTATAGTCTTGCGCATGTTGGACTTTTCACTAGTACGAACCAAACGCAAGACACTGAACGAGCTGGCCGAGGGATTGACGCACGATAGCCTGCGCGCCTTAGTCCATCAGATGGTGGATCATCAGCTTAATTTGATAGCTGGCTGTGTGGATGCCGATGTGGTATTTACACCCACCGACCCCGCCGCCAAAGACGATGCAGCCGCCAAACCCGAAGATGTGAATATTTCGTGGACATTGGGTCACATCATCGTTCACACCACCGCCTCGTCCGAGGAGTCCGCGTTTTTGGGCACCGAGATGGCACGCGGCGTTGCCAATCATGGCCGCTCGCGTTACGAGACTGCGTGGGAGACCGTGGACACGATTGCGCAATGCCGTGCGCGGTTGGAAGAAAGCCGCCGCATGCGCCTGGCCTTGCTAGAGGCTTGGCCCACCGAGCCACACACCGATGTGATGTACGAGCCCTACCCCAGCGCAGGCCAACGCAATTGCTTTGCGCAGTTTATTGGCGGCATGAGCCACGAGGACAGCCACCTGGCCCAAATTGCCGAGGTGGTGCGGCAGGCGAAGGCCGCGCGGGCTTGAGCGTTTGCGGTTGTTATCCAATGACCCCCAACCCCCAACCCCCAACCCCCGACCCCTAAAGGGGAGTCGTTGATTTTCTCAACGACTCCCCTTTA
>JAYTNY010000595.1:0-12632 GCA_043748055.1 Roseobacter sp. | reverse complement strand
GGGCCATGCCCTTTCTACTTACTACATGGCCCCCGAAGAGAAGTTGTTGCGCGTTACGATCAATCCTTTGTCGTCGGGTATTAAAGGCTATTCCCAGAGCATCAACACAGTTGATCAACACGTTACGCCTGTCGCCCGTCTGGCCTATCACATTGTCATCTCTTTGGCAGGGCGTGCCGCCGAGAAAATTCTGACTGGTGAGATGTATCAGAGCGTTGGCGGCGATTACCCGGCTGTTCAGTACTACATCACGCTACTCAGCCTCAATGGTTTCTTTGGCCCGCCTATCAGCGGCGGTGCGGAACACAACAACTTACGCGAGAAAGAAAATCGTCGTTATTGGCTGGCAATGGAAGATGCCACCGAGCGCCTATTGCGCAAGCACTGGCGCGAGGTTGTGGCTCTCGCCGAGGAATTGCTCATCAAAAAGACGCTGACGGGCAAAGAGATCGTTGAGTTGATTGAGGCCAATCAATCGCCTGATGCGTTGAACGAGGACATCATCCCCAAGACGCTGGCCTCGATTCGCGCACAAGCCCTGGCCGAGATTCGCAGCAACAACGGCGGCGCTTTGCGCGCCCCCGACACCATGCCACCCGGAGCGATGGGCAACAACAGTGACGAAGTCATCATCATTAACGGCGGCGGCAATGGCACGCTGGTAAGCCAAGCCAAGCCCGCCGATGCACCCAACCCAACAGCTTCTGTTACGGTAGAGAACACGGCGGGTTCGCAACCACCGGTCTCAGTAAACAACGGCACACCGCAGAACACGGGCGGCCCAACGCTCATCAATGGTGGGGGTGGCTACGAGCCAAAGTTGGCCGATGATGGGGCAAACAAGCAATAAGCGGTAAGCGATTAGCCATAAGCAAGAAACCGCCGGGCGATATGCTCGGCGGTTTTTCTTTTCCTGCCTAAAATCTTGGGATGCGCTACGTCAATATTCCTCACACGAACCTAAGCCCTTCGGTCATCTGCCTGGGCACGGCAGACATGGGCGGCAAGATGAGCCGCGAGACCGCGTTTGCGGTGCTGGATGCCTATGTTGCGGCGGGCGGCACTTTTCTGGACACCGCAAAGGTCTATTCGGATTGGATTCCGGGTGAGCGCAGCCGCAGCGAGAAGCTGCTGGGCGAATGGCTGCGCGAACGGGGCAACCGAAGCCAGATCATTTTGGCGACGAAAGGCGCGCACCCCGATTTGCTGCACATGGACACGCCGAGGCTTGCGCCCGCCGATATTGTCAGCGACATTGAGGCCAGCCTGAAGCACTTGCAGACCGATGTGATTGACCTGTATTGGCTGCACCGCGATGACCCAGCCCGGCCTGTTGATGAGATTCTAGACACGCTGAACGCGCAAATAAAAGCAGGTCGCATTCGCTATTTCGCTTGTTCTAATTGGCGCACGGCGCGCATCCAATCCGCCCAAGCCTATGCCAAAGCCAGCGGATGCATGGGCTTTGTGGCGAACCAGATGCTGTGGAACGCCGCCGTGATGGACCCGCTGGGCCAGCCCGACAAGACGCTGGCGGCGATGGACAACGCGATGCACGCGCTGCATGTTGAGACGCAGTTGGCAGCGGTGCCGTATTCCTCGCAAGCCAATGGGTTGTTTAGCAAGCTGCAAAAGCCGCTGGCCGCCCGCATACAACGCGACCCCAAACGGTTGCTATTACAAGTGGCGCGGCATGTGCGCAACGTGGTTTATGCGCAACAGGCCCTTTATCCGCGCGGGCCAAACTCGCAGCAGTTGGTCGTGATTTTGGACATCGCTGCTGCGCGTGGCTTCACAGTCTCGCAGGTGGTGTTGGGGTATTTGCTCTCGCAGCCGTTTCCGGTTTTTCCCATCGTGGGTTGCCAGAATCTCGGTCAGCTTGAGGACAGTTTGCGTGCAGCGGATGCGCTGCTGAGTGAGGATGAGATTGCACAGTTAGATGTGTTGCGCCGTTGATCGGTAGGGGCGAAGCATTCGGCATGCGCCGCAATTAAAACTCTGTCGAACAACCGAATGCTTCGCCCGCACTTGCGCGCTTCTATGCCGTCAGCAGGGCGAAGCATTCGAGAACCCAGTCGGGTTCGTTAGGCTACGTTCCCGAATGCTTCGCCCCTACAATCAGCGCCCCTATGAACTCCGTGCTTCTAATCAGCCACGATGTGGTGGGTAAGGCGATGGCTGGGCCGGGCATCCGCTACTTTAATTTGGCGCGCGTGCTGGCCCCGCATGTGCGGCTGACTCTGGCGATTCCCGAGGAATCGCCGCACGATGACCTCAATCAACCCTTTGACATCGTGCGTTACACGCGGCGGGATTGGGCCTCGTTGCAGCCGCATACGCAGGGGCAACAGGTCATCATCTTCCCCAGCGATATTGCCAGCGACATGCCTGCGCTGGCGCAAACCGAGGCCTGCCTGGTGGTGGATGGCTACGATCCGCTGCTGGCCGAGTGGCTGTTTATTGAAGCTCGGCACGAGGTGGCGACGCAGCAGGCCTATTGGCGGGATCGCATGATCGCCCTCTCCCAGCAATACTTGATCGGCGATTTTTACCTGTGCGCCAGCGAACGCCAACGCGATTGGTGGCTGGGCTTGCTGGAGGCGCATGGGCGCATCAACGCGCACACCTTTCGGCAAGACACCACGTTGCGTAAGCTGATTGATGTGGTGCCATTTGGGTTGCCCTCGGCGCCGCCCATCAAAACGCAGCCAGCCATAAAAGGCGTGTGGGAGGGCATTGCCGCCGAGGACAAACTGCTGGTGTGGGGCGGCGGGCTGTGGCCGTGGTTAGACCCACTGACGGCGATTCGGGCGATGCAGTTGGTCTCGCAAAAGCGAGGCGATGTGCGGCTGGTGTTCCCCGGCACAAAGCACCCCAACCCACTGCTGAGCGGGATGAAGACCAAAGCCGAGGATGCTAAAGACCTCGCGGCCAGTCTGGGCCTCATCAACAAAACCGTGTTTTTTGGGGATTGGGTGCCGTACGGGCAATGGCCGGATGTGCTGTTGGAGAGCGACGCCGCGCTCTCGTTGCACGAAGACACGTTGGAGGCGCGGCTGGCGTTCCGCAGCCGCATGCTGGAATATATTTGGGCGGGCCTGCCCACCATTGCGACGACAGGCGACGCCACCAGCGATTTGATGGCGCAACACAATTTGGGTGTGGTTGTGGGTTATCGAGATGCGGTTGCGGTAGCGGATGCGATCTTGACCGTGTTGGACGAGCCACGCGAGTTGCGCCGCCCTCAGTTTGAACAGGCCCAGCAAGCACTGACGTGGGAGCGCTCTGCCGCCCCGCTGATTGCGTTTTGCCAAGCCCCGCAGCGCGCCGCAGACCGCGCTGCGGGCGAGGCGCTGGGCAACCCGTTGTATGCCCAGCAGCAAGCGGCTGCGCTGCGCGAGGCTCATCAACACACGCAACAAGCCCAGGCCGAGGTGGCGCGTTGGCGGAATTTAGTGGGGCAGTATGAGCGGGGGAAGTTTGTGCGGGTGATGCGCTGGTTGAAGCGCAAAAGGCAAATTACTCTCCCACGTGTGTGACGTAGCCCTCACCCCCGGCCCCTCTCCCGCCGGGAGAGGGGAGAAGAGCCTTATGGAGCAACGATGCGCAGGGTGGTGAAGCCGACGGTTAGCGCACGCTTGTCGTTGTTGGTGGGGTCGGCATCGTGCGGGCTGGCGGCAACCGTGCTGGAGAACGTGATTTGGTTGATGCCCACGCGCAGGAGATTGGCGGGCACGCGTATGCTGGCGTTCCAAACCTCGCAGGCTTGCCATGCGTATGAAGACACGAGCGTGTCGTTTATTTTGATGGCGATTTTCTGGGGCTTGTTCTTGATGCACACCGGGAAGGCGCTGACCTCAAGTTGCCGATCTTGTTGGCGCGCAGCCATAAACTGCGCTTGGCTTTGCAGGGTGTACGCCCACACGCCCCACGCTTCGAGTGCACCCCAGCCGCTTTGCAATATTAAGTTGCGCGCCTGCAAAGCGGGTGTGTTGATTTGGGCCACACACAACGTTTGGGGCCAGGCAGAGTCGCCGGGGTTGGGCGCAAAACAGTTTTCTGTGCGCAGCAGCGGGTTCTGTTGCATCTCGCTCCAGGCTATTGAATCTTTTTGCGTCTGGTGCAGCACCACATAGCGTGCGCCATAGTGCGAAAGCGCCGCCGCAAACGCGGGCGATGCAAAAATATTGGGTTGGCTGCGAATCAGTGTTTGCAATTCCGCCATATGCTGAGGCGGGAAAGACCCCAGGCCATTCAACGTTGGGTGCTTGTGAAACGTTGAGGCGAACACGGCCTCACCGCCAATCGGAATGAACTTGGTCTCCCATATTTCCAACACAGCGTTGGCTGGGGCATCGGCCTGCGTGCTGATCCAACGATAGGCCGCATGCGGCTGGGTGGGCAGCGGAAAGCTGACGAAGGGGTATGGCGCAACTTCGATGAGGCAGAGACACCCAATAAGAAGCTGCGCCCAAGGCTTTAGACGGCTTAAACAAAGGGTTAGCAGCACAGTGCAGCCCAACATGCCCACCAACATGTAGCGCGAGAGCGTGCGAGCCGACTCGGAGAAAGGCACCCATGCATAGAACAAGTAGCCGGGCAACGGCAAGCCATCGGCAAACGGCACCGGGGGGTTAAGCGAAACGAATTGATCGGGGCGGGCCCAGTGGCCCATGCGCCACAGACCCGCGTTAAGCGTATGAATGGCTTGAAGCGACTTGATCTGCACTGGGTCGCCGTTCCAAGTAAGAATAGGGCCCATGCTTAACGCAAGGCTGATTGCAATGAGGGCGACATAGGGCCAGGCCTCTCGTCGTGTTCGCCAGACTGTGATGCAGCCGATGCCGACGATCAGCCACATCAGAATGCCAAAATTGGCGAGGCTGGATTCGTCTTTGCGGCCTGAATAAATAAAGGTTGCGATGGATTGAACCCATTCGAATGGGCTAACGATGTTGGGCGCAACCAGTGAATTAAGGCTGGCTGACCAGTTGCGTGCGTGAAGAATGCCGAGATTGACGGTTTGGTCGGCCCGTATGCCCTGCACATACAAAATCAAAAGCGGCGCAGCGATGAGGCCGGCAACACCGACTACGAGTGCGACGGCTGGGTATCGCCTGGGCTGCCTCAACCAGCGCACGACAAATAATGCAAAGACCATGCCGCCCCAGAAGATGCCATAGAGCGTGGCATGAATCATCAACCCCCAGACCAAGCCTGCGCGCAGCCAGCCAAGATGCTTAACTGATTGAGCCTGATGTATGTCTTCCAGATTGATGACCAACCATGGGAGCAGGCCGATGCACCAAGATACTTGCGGATGGCCTGCGATTTGAAGCCAATGAAATTCCCAGAAGGTGAATAACAGGGAGCCGATGACGGCAGCCAGCAAACCGCCATGCCGACGCAAGAGCACGATTGAACCGGCGTAGGACACGACAAAGGGGGCTAAGTCCAACAGGTTAAAGGCCAGCGCGGCGCTGCCTGTGATTTGGGCAATGGCCGCGCCCACCCAATAGATAAGCATGCCGTTGGCCCATGTGGCGTTATGCCAGCCATTGGGAAAGAACACGGCTGGGTTAAAGAGCGGCAGGCTGCGCAAATCAAACAGGGTATGGCGATACCACTCAATGGCCCACAGGCTTTCCAGCACATCGCCGTAGCCGGGTATCTGATGAACCAGATCGTAGACTCGCCAACTCCAGGCGAGCGCGCCGACGAAAGGGAGGCAGATGAGTGCAAGACGGAGCATGGCAGCATGAAGGCGATGCGGTGATGCAAGTTGTGTGAAGGACATAGATAGAGTTAAAGAGTTAAGATTATGAAGCGATGACAAACATAAAACAAGCAGTCTTGAAATTGCCTTTTAGCCAGCGCGAGTTTGTGATTCAAGGAAGCATGCAAGATGAAAGCATCATGCAAATGCTTATCAGCGACGCTGGACACTACGAACCCGACACCATGCAGTTGATGGCGAAGCTGATTCAGCGTGACTCAGTTTGTTTAGACATTGGTGCAAATTTAGGTGTGATGACAGTGGCAATTAGTACGCTTGCGCCGCAGGGGCAGATATACGCATTCGAAGCCTTGCCACAAATCTATGCACACTTGCAACAAAATTTGTCTGTCAATCGTGTCTCAAACGCTGTAGCACTTAACCTTGCTGTTTATGACAAAATCGGCACGCTGAGTTTTGATTACGTCGCTGAGTTTGCAGGCGGTTCGTTTGCGTCGGAGACGGGGGTACACGATCACCGCTCTCAACGCACGGAAGTCGCTTGTGTCACTTTGGATGAGTGGGTGACTCAGCAAAAACTATCCCGATTGGATTTTGTGAAGATGGATATTGAAGGTGCGGAAGTGCGGGCATTGGCTGGCGCGCAACAGACACTTCGCAAATTTAGACCCAACCTGATTATTGAATGCAATTCGCATGCGTTGAAACTGCTTCAAGGTGTAGATGCCTCGGTGCTTTGGGATGCCTTGAGCGCCATTTATCCCTATGTCTATCTTGAACAAAGCTCGCATCGGCTAGTTCAGCTAAAGACTCGTGTAGATTTTGATGCCCAGTTGCAGTGGCAAACCAGAACGGTCGTGAAAAATCTGCTCTGCACTTTCAATAAGCGCTGAGAAAATAATGCCAAAGCGGCATGCAACGCTTAATAGACCTCTTGCAAAAGCAGGGGCGTTGCATGCAACGCCCCTACGAGCGCCGCGTGCGAATGGACTTTTGCAAGAGGTCTAATGTTTGTGCAGCCACTTCATCAATCTCATCACCCTGCCGCGCTCATACCCCGCCACCAACTGCCGCAGCTTGCGCAACTCGGTCTCGGCATCGGGCGCGCTCGTGGCTTCATAGGTCGGCACATCGTTGCGCGTAGCCAGCCACACATCCGTTAAGCCGGATTGGCCTAACCGATGCCGCTGCACTCGCCATCCGGTTTGCAGCAACATATTTTTGAAGTAGCTCTCGCGAAAGCCCAACTCCATCCAGCCCCAACGCCGAATCGACCACAGGCTCAGCCCATCCATGCGCAAGCCCCACGGGTAGGGCACGAGCGGGCTGTCATCGGGCACAATCGGCTCGGCGGCGAAGGCCACCAAGCCACCCGGTTTCAGCAGCGCAGGCAACCGCTCCAGCAAACGCAGATGATCCACGCAGTGATGAAACGACTCGTAGAACACCACCGCGTCAAAGGTCTCGTCAATCGGTGCCGTCGTCATATCGCCGCAAATCGTGTTTACCGGTGTGGGCAAGTGAGCTGTGCGGCGCTGCACAAATTCCAGCAAGCGCGGGCTTACGTCCAAACACGTCATCTGGTAACCCATGGCCGCCAGGTGCGCCGTCAGCGGGCCATAGCCCGACCCCATCTCCAATATCTTGGCGTTAGCGGGCAGGTTCATCATCTTGATGAAGAAGCCATAACTGACCAAGTAATCACCCACCAATTGCGCACTGCGCGAGGCATACGGGAAAGGCCAGCGCAGCGCGTCCTCAAGGTCGAACTCAGTCTCCTCGTTCACCAACGCGTAGGGCTTTTGGGCAATGCGCGCATACAAGTCCAGTTGCCATTGGCGATAGTCTTCGCTAAATGAATCGGCTGGCATAGCACGCCCAGCATCCAGATTCATACAGAAGCTGGCCAGGTATTTGCGGAAGGCGTCGTCGCTTTGGTGTTGTAAGACCTGGGCTTGGTTCAGAGCAGCGTCTAACTGGTCAAAATTTGAGAGGGTTCGCATGAAAAACTTGTGAGGCAGAGCATCCTGAGCGTAGTCGAAGGATGCGGACATGGCGGAACTTCGCTAGCCAAACTCGACGTAGAGCGCATGCTTCGACTGCGCTCAGGATGCTTCTGAACATGGTTAGTTGCGTACGTAACGCGAGTAAACAAATCTTAACGGCTATAGTAATGCACATCGCTCATGCAGTCAGATTACGCAGCGCCCTTTACAGCCAGCACATCGCTCATCATTCCAACCTGGAATGGTGCAGCATTCATTGGCCCATGCCTGCGCAGCCTGCACGCCTGCACACAATTGCCCATCGAGATCATCGTGGTGGACAACGGCTCACAAGACGGCACGGTTGAGTTGGTGCGCACACACAGCACTGTGCGCCTCATCACCAACGCCCGCAACCTGGGCTTTGCCCACGCCGTAAACCTGGGCTTGCACGCCGCAACGGGCCAGGTGTTGCTCCTACTCAACCAAGACATTGTGGCCCAACCCAACTGGCTGGAGCCAATTCTGCAACGCTTGCAACAAGAGCCAGACGTGGGCATCGTCGGCAGCAAATTGCTCTATGCTGATGGGCGAGTGCAGCACGCGGGCGGCCATCTGCTCACGCCCTCGTGCGAGGGCGTGCACTACGCCGATGACAACCCAGCCAACACGATTGACTTTGTGACTGGCGCAGCTTTCGCCATCCGCCGCGCCTGCTGGCAGGCCATTGGCAATTTTGATGAGGATTTTTACCCGGCTTACTTTGAGGATGTGGACTATTGCTTGCGCGCCAAAGCAAGCGGCTGGCGCGTGGTCTACGAGCCGCGCTCGGTGCTAACCCATCACGAATCGCAATCGCGCGGCAGCGACTATGCGCTGGCAGTGAACTACCATGCCCAACGCCTGCGGCTGGTGCTAAAACATCAGCCTATGCGTTGGATTCTGGATGTTTTTATCCCCAACGAGCGCAAGCGAACGCACGAGAACGCAGCGCCGTTATGGCTGCATGCAATGGCGCATGTGTACTTGCAGGCGGTGCGGCATGCGTGGGCGTTGCCGAACATCGCCCAACACCCAAGCGCGGCTGAACTGGTGGGTGAGCTTTTTGAGTTGCGTCGTTTGGCGTTAAGGCAGGCAACCCCCGACCCCTAAAGGGGAGTCGATGGGCTACCCTATAACTTCTGTGTTTGTTTCCAGTAATGTCAACGATCTAGAAGAGGAGAGTTACTCGGTAACTAAACGACTCCCCTGTTAGCGCAGCGACGGGGTCGGGGGTTTAACCTATGCAACAAGATCATTTCAACCAGCTAATTAACCAGCTTGAGCAGCAAACCAAAGTGACCGAGCTAAGCTTCAGCTCGTCGGCTCCGTTCATCGGCCCACTGGTGGCGGCGTTTCGGCGGGGGTGGAACAACATCTCCACGCGTTGGGTGCTGCGGCATTACGCGCAGCAACAGCTAGAATTCCAGCGCACGCTTTTAGGGCTGTTGCGCGCAATGCAGCAACAATTGACTGAGGCGGATGCGCGCCTCATCAGCTTGGAAAAAGCCAACGCCCATAACACCAGCTTGCACGAAACCTTTAACCGAGATATTGAGATGCTGGCCCAACACAGCCTGCGCCAGCCCTCGCAACGAAAACAGGAATGACCCAGCCAAACGCCACTGACCCCGCCTTTGAAATTCGTGACCCCGACATAAATGTCGAAGAGATCATGACGCGCATCCGCGAACGCATTCGCCAGCGCGCGCAAGCCGCCGAGGCCAATGGCCTGCACTACGGCTTGCCCAACCTGGCTACCAGCCGCAAGCTACCCACCGAGCTATACAAAGCGTTGGATCAAACCCGCAGCCTCGCCTCCAGCGTGCGCGTGCCGTTGGCCGAATCGGGCGGATTGGTGGGCAAGGTGCGCAAAGTGATGCATCAACTGGTGGTGTTCTATGTCAACATGCTGGCCGATAAGCAAATGGCCTTTAACCGCGCCTCGGCCAACACGCACAAGCAACTGGCGCAGGCGTTGGAAGCCAGTAACGCCCGCATCGACATGCTGGAACAGGAAATAGCCGCGCTACGCAATCCGCAAGGCCCTGCATGAAACAACGCCAAATAGCCTTTGTGGTGCCGCGCTTTGGCGAACAAGTGGTGGGCGGAGCCGAAAATTTGGCACGCGGGTTTGCTCTGCAAATTGCAGCGGCGGGGTTGGCCCAGGTCGAGGTGTTTACGACCTGCGCCATCAACCACCACACCTGGCGCAACGAACTGCCTGCGGGCACCACGCAAGATGGCAACGTCACCGTGCATCGCTTTAACGTGGATGCCAAAAATCGCAACGTAAAACGCTATGCCGAACTCAGCGAGCGCATCGCTCAAGAAGACGCGCTGAGCCTGGACGAGCAACTGGGCTGGGTAGCCCACAGTGTGCAAAGCCCGTGGCTATATGCCGCGCTGGAACGCGCGTGCAGCCGGTTCGATTTTGTGTTTTTTATTCCATACTTGTTTGGCACCACGTTTTACGGCGCAGCCATTTGCCCTAACAAAGCCATTCTGTGGCCGTGTTTGCACGACGAGGTTTACGCGCACCTGGGCATCACCCGGCATTTGTTTGAGGGCTGTGTGGGCGTGGCCTACAACGCCGCGCCCGAACAAGCGTTGGCCGAGCGCTTGTATGGCAAGCACCCCGGCGCGCAGGTCATCGGCTTTGGCGTGCAGCCGAGCATTCAGACAAGCACCCAGCGTTTCCGCACCAAGCACCGCATCCAAGACCCATTCATGCTATACGTGGGCCGCCTGGAAATGCCCAAGAACGTAGGCACGTTAATCGACTATTTCTGCGAGTTCAAACGCAAATACCCCAGCTTGCTTAAGCTGGTGCTGATGGGCAACGGGCCTGCCCGCGTGCCCCACCACCCCGATGTGATTGCGCTGGGCTTCCAACCCGAAGCAGACAAACATGATGCGCTGGCCGCCGCCGCTGTGGTGTGCCAACCCTCTATTAACGAGAGCTTTTCCATCGTCATCATGGAGGCCTGGTGGCAAGGCACGCCAGTACTCGTTCATGCCGATTGCGCTGTGACGCGGCACCACGCCGTGCAAAGCAACGGCGGCCTGTACTTCGCCACCCGCGAAGAGTTTGACGAGGCCGTGAACTGGTTGCTGAGCCACGAAGCTCAACGCCAGCGTATGGGCCAGAACGGCCAGCGTTATGTGGCACGCGAATACAACTGGGGTGCGGTGCTGGCACGGTTTGAATCGGCGATGGAGTACTGGAAAAGCCGTGCGGAGGCCCCCACCCCTCCGATGCCACAAGCATCGGCCCCCTCCCCCGCGAATCAGAATTCGCAGGAGAGGGGAGCGCGGCCTCCCCTCTCCCGTAGGAACGGGGGAGGGGGTGGGGGTTGAACTTCCGCGCCATCCACCAGGCCCTGCCCACGCTGGGGCATGGCGATGCCATTGGCAACCAAGTGCTGCACATACAGGCCTTGCTGCGCGCACGTGGCTATGCCTCCGAGATTTTTGCCGAGCGATGGGACCCGCGCTATGCCGATCGTTGCAAACACTTCAGCAGCTATGCCCCGCACAGTCATGCCGATAACTTACTGCTGCTGCGTTACTCGATTGGCGGTGAGATTAACGAGTGGGCCAAACGCCAGCCCGATCATCTGGGGTTGATCTATCACAACATCACCCCAGCCCATTTTTTTGTGGGTGTCAACGACGCGCTGGCGCAATCGGTGGCCGAGGCCCGCAACCAGCTTAGCGACTTCAAGGCCTACCCTGCCATCGCGGATTCGCCCTACAACCAACTGGAGTTGGAATCGCTGGGCTTCCGCGTGTTGGGCGTGGTGCCGCCGGTGATTGATTTGGCAAAGCTGGATGCCGAGTTGGTATCGCCGGGTGCAAGTCACATCGAAAAACTGTTTGGCAAGCGCGGCACACCCGGCACCATTGATTGGTTGTTCGTGGGGCGGCATGTGCCGAACAAAGGCTTGCATCATCTCATCAAGGCGTTCTATTGCTTTCACACCTTTATTCAGCCGAATTCGCGCCTGCTGTTCGTGGGCAACAGCGGCGGCATGGAGCCGTATGTGGATTCGCTGTACGACCTGGTGACGCAATTGGGCCTGGATGGCTCGGTGATCTTTGCAGGCGCGGTGCCAGAAGGCCTGCCCGCGTTCTACAAAATGGCCGATCTGTATGTCTCGATGAGCGAACACGAAGGCTTCTGCGTCCCACTCGTCGAGGCCATGCACTACGATGTGCCCATCCTGGCCTACGACTCGACCAACGTGCCATACACGCTGGGGGACGCAGGGGTGCTGGTGAAGCAAATGGATTACCGAATGATCGCCGAGTTGGCCCACGAGATGACGAGCAATGCGACGTTGCGCAACCAGATCATACAAACCCAACGCACCCGCCTGCCCGCCTTCGCGCCGGAGTTAGTTGCCGCCCAACTGTTTGATTGCCTAGAGCGATTTTCTGTTTAACCACAAAGGACTCAAAGGAAACACAAAGATCACAAAGGCTTTCTAAATCTTCTTCGTGTTCTTTGTGCCTTCTTCGCGTCCTTTGTGGTGAAAAGTTTTTTTGTTATGCGAATTGCCTTTGTCGTGCAACGTTACGGTCTGGATGTCGTCGGCGGCTCGGAGTTGGAGGCGCGGCTGGTGGCCGAACACCTGAAGCCTTACATGCAGGTTGAAATTATTACAACCTGCGCCCGCGATATGCAGACCTGGCAGAACCACTACCCGGTTGGCACCGAGCACATCAACGGCATCGCTGTGCATCGCTTCCCCGTGCGTGCGCCCCGCTCGGTCGAAAAGTTCAATCAGCTCAGCGCCAAAGTCTATGGCGGCGGCGCTACAGATGCGGGCGCTGCGGATGCGCAGGCCGATTACTTCGACCAGATC
>JAYTNY010000594.1:0-2498 GCA_043748055.1 Roseobacter sp. | reverse complement strand
GGTGCGTGTGTAACTGCCAGCGATATGAACGCAAACGCTGACCTCGCAGACCTGCGCGACCTGGCTGAGTTTGTGCTGGGTGAGCACCCGCTTAGTTTGCTGGACAACTGCGACCTGCTGTGCCTGAGCGGTGGCGTGCCCATCGATCTGCCGATCGTGCTGGAGGCCAAGCGGCGCGGCATCCCCCTCAGCAACGACGCCCAGATATTTTTTGAGGTGTGCCCTGCGCCGATTATTGGCATTACCGGCAGCGCGGGCAAGACCACCACGACGACGTTGGTGGGGGAGATGCTGAAAGAAGAGGCGCGTTTGCAGGTTGGAAGGTTGGAAGGTTTGCCCGAACCTTCCAACCTTCCAACTTACAAACCTGCAAACGTCTTCGTCGGCGGCAACATTGGCAACCCGTTGATTAGTGATGTGTGCGAGATGCACGCGCAGGACAAGGTGGTGATGGAGTTGTCGTCGTTTCAACTAGAACTGATGACGACCAGCCCGCACATTGCTTGCGTCACCAACATCACGCCCAACCATTTGGACAGGCACGGGACGATGGCGGCTTACATTGCGGCCAAGAAGCACATTGTTGATTTTCAAAGCGCCGAGGATTGGCAGGTGTTGTGCGCGGATGACGCGGTGACACGGACGTTGAACACGCAAGCCAAAACGGCTTGGTTCTCCATCACCCAAGAGCCGCAAGGGGATGGGGCTTGGATGGATGAGGGTGGTGAGCTTCGCGTGCGGCTGAGTCAGGTGCCTGGCACCTTGCGCTTGTGCCACCGCCGCGAACTCTTACTCATGGGCGACCACAACATATTGAATGTGTTGGCGGCGGCGATGGTGAGCGCGTTGGCAGGGGCTTCGATAGAGGCGATTCGCAAAGTGGCGACCACGTTTCGCGGGGTGGCGCACCGGTTGCAATTGATTAGCGAACTGAACGGCGCGCGCTGGTACGACTACAGTATTGCCACTGCGCCAGAGCGGTTGATGGCGGCGCTGAAGTGCTTTGCCCAGCCGGTGATTTTGCTGTGTGGCGGGCGTGATAAGCATTTGCCGTGGAGCGAGGCCGCGCAGCTTATGTTGGCGCGCTGCAAACACATCATTTTGTTTGGCGAGATGGCCCAAATGGTGAGTGATCAGTTGTCAGTTGTCAGTGGTCAGTTGCCAGCGGTTATTTGTCATTCGTTGGCGGAGGCTGTGGCCGAAGCCAAGCGTGTGGCGGGTGCGGGGGATGTGGTGTTGCTTTCACCGGGCGGCACCAGCTACGACGCGTTTAAGGATTTTGCAGAGCGTGGCGATGCGTTTAGGGGGTATGTGAATGGCTAGGACAGGCGTATTGGTTGGGCCGCAATTTAGAAAGGCGCGGGCGCAAGGATTGCGGGCGAAGGATGCGCGGCGCAGCGTGGACTGGCTGTTTGTAGCCGCCGTGCTGTTGCTGGTGCTGTGGGGCGTGATGATGGCGTATAGCACCACGTTCTTCTGGTCGTATAGCGCGTTTGGGGATGTGTTTACGATTTTCTTAAAGCAACTGCGCTGGGTGGGTGTGGGCTTGTTGGCCATGCTGATTACCAGCCGCGTGGACTATGGCTGGAGCCGCAAGGGCGTGCTGCTGTTGATGGCGGGCAGCTTGATTGCGCTGGTGGCGGTGCTGGCGGTGGGCGACAAAGTGTTTGGGGCCAAGCGCACGCTGATGGACGGCTCGGTGCAACCCAGCGAATTTGTAAAGCTGTGCGTGATTTTGTATGCGGCGGCCTGGCTAGATTCACGGCGCGACCAGGTGCAGAGTTTTGCGACGGGCTTAATTCCGTTCGGCGTCATCGTGGGTATCGTCGCAGGGCTGGTGTATGCGCAGCCGGATGTGAGTACCACTTCGGTGATCGTGGCGATTGCGGCGGTGATGTTCTTTATGGCGGGTGCCAGTGCGAAGCAAATTTTGGCGGTGGTGGCCGTGGGCGTGTGCGCGTTCTTCCTGGCCTACAAATTATTTGGGCATGTGAATGCGCGCATCGAAGAATTTTTGGTGGGCTTTGGCAAAGACGATTTAGGCAGCCTGCAACATCATGTGCGCCAATCGGTGTTAGCCATTGGCGAGGGCAGTTGGGTGGGCGTAGGCCCCGGCGGCAGCAACCAGAAGTTTGGCTTCTTGCCCACACCGCACACCGACAGCGTGTTTGCCGTGCTGGCGAACGAGCTGGGTTTATTTGGCATCGTCGCCACGCTGGGTCTGTTTGCGTTGCTGCTGGTTCGCGGCATTCGCATCGCCCATCACGCCGACACGTATTTTGGTGCGTTTATTTGCATTGGCGTGGTGACATGGATTGCGGTGCAGACCCTGCTCAATATGCTGTCGTCGTTGGCGATGATTCCGTTTACCGGTGTGCCGGTGCCCTTTCTCAGCGTGGGCGGGTCGTCGTTGGTGTCGTTGTTGGTTGCGTGTGGTATGTTGATCAGCGTCTCACGTGGGAGCCACATGCTGCGTGATGAAGACGATGAGCAAAGAG
>JAYTNY010000593.1:0-2331 GCA_043748055.1 Roseobacter sp. | reverse complement strand
GCGCTGGAAGGGCTGGCGCTGCGCAAGGGCGTGGACGTGAGCGAGATCACCAATGCCGCGACGGCGCAGACCAGCATTGAGACCGGCGAAATTGTGCTGGCGACCGATGACTCATCATTGCGCTCGTTCGACCCCGGTGCAGAGGAAGAGGAGAAATAAGCATGGCAGCCGTGACCGCTGAGATGGTGAAAGCCCTGCGCGAAAGCACTGGCGCAGGCATGTTGGATTGCAAGAAGGCCCTGGACGCCAGCGCGGGCGATATCGCCAAAGCTGAGGCGTTTCTGAAAGAGAAGGGCTTGGCTGTGGCCGCCAAAAAAGCCAGCCGCGAGGCCAGCGATGGCATGATCGAGGTCTACTCGCACATGGGCGGACGAATGGCCGTGCTGGTTGAGGTAAATTGCGAGACAGACTTTGTGGCGAAGATGCCTGAGTTCCGCGATTTAGCGCACGAAATCGCGCTGCAAGTGGCTTCGACAGCACCATTGTATGTGAAGAAAGAGGATGTGCCGGAGAGCGTAATTGCTGAGCAAGTGGCAAAGTTCAAGGAAGATGCGGTGAAAGAAGGCAAGAAGCCAGAAATCGCCGAGCGGATTGCCCTGGGGCGCATGGACAAGTTCTACCAAGACAACTGCCTGTTGGAGCAGGTCTTTGTGAAGGACGACAAGCTGAAGATTAGCGATTTGCTGAAGAATGCAATTGCCAAAATCGGCGAAAACATTGTGGTGCGAAGATTTGCCCGCTATGAATTAGGCGAGACAACGCAAGAGCAATAAGACAGAGAGAAACAGAAAGGGCATGAAAATGCCCTTTTTGTTTGTACGGGTAAGGTTCACCACGAAGACAAATCTTTGTGATCTTCGTGGTGAAAATTCAGATTCAAAAGGGAGATGTGCCATGAGCGAACCAAAATACAAACGTGTCCTCCTCAAAATGGGCGGCGAGGCTTTTGCCGGACAGGGCGGCTTTGGGATTGCGCCACAGTTGGCGAAAGACCTGGCCCACAAGGTTGAAACGGTGCGCAAACTGGGTGTGCAAGTTGCCATTGTGTTGGGTGGCGGCAACTTCTGGCGCGGCAAGGATGGGCTGAGCTTGGGCATGGATCGCACGACGGCAGACCACATCGGCATGCTGGCGACGGTGATGAACGCCCTGGCCTTGCGAGATGCGTTTGAGCAGATTGGCATCCCGGCCCGCGTGCAAACTGCGCTGGAGATTCGCTCGGTGGCGGAGCCGTATATCCGTCTTAGGGCCATCCGACACATAGAGAAAGAGCGCATTCTGATCATGGGTGGTGGCACGGGCAACCCCTACTTCACCACCGACACCGCCGGGGCGCTGCGCGCAACCGAAATTAACTGCAATATTCTGATTAAGGCGACAAAAGTGGATGGCGTTTATGACACTGACCCGCGCAAAAACGCCAACGCCCTGCGGTATGAGAAAATGAGCTACTTGGACGCATTGAACAAGCAAGTTGGCGTAATGGATAGCACGGCCATCACGTTATGTATGGAAAACAAGATGCCGATCATGGTTTTGGACTTATGGCAAGAAAATAGCCTGATTCGGGCTGTTATGGGCGAGAATATCGGCACAGTCATTTCATAAGTTAGCTCTCAAAAGCTATCATCGGAAAGGTATTGAGTCTAAGATAGTATTTGGTAGCCTCCCTGCGTTTGACGACAGCTCTCAAACGGTAGGCTGGCAAGGTGCTTTTTAATGTCTAACGAAGTTAAGGATACCGTCAAAGAAACTGAGCAGGCGATGCAGAAGTCTATTGAGGCGATGGAGAACGATTTCCATTCGATGCGCACCGGGCGCGCCTCAACTGCATTGGTCGAGCGCGTTCAGGTCGAGTATTACGGATCGGATGTGCCGCTGATGCAACTAGCGAGCATTTCGATTCCTGAGCCGCAGGTTATCTTGATCAAGCCTTTCGACCCTGCCACGTTGAAGGCTATCGAGAAAGGCATCTCGAATTCCGACCTGAAGTTGAACCCCAACAACGACGGCAAGGTGATTCGCCTAACGATTCCGCCCATGACGCAGGAACGCCGCAAAGAGATTGTGAAGCAGGTGAATCGGCGGCTGGAAGAGGCCAAAGTCTCGATGCGCAACACGCGGCGAGACGGCATGGACATGCTAAAGGAATACGAAAACGAAGACATGATTAGCGAAGACGAACACAAGCGAGGCAAAGAGGAGATCGAAGCCCTCACCAAGCGCATGACCGAGAAGGCCGACGAGGCCAGCGCACGCAAAGAACGCGAGGTGATGGAGCTTTAATTTGAATTAATTTATGGCACTTCAATCCATTGCAACATACGCCCG
>JAYTNY010000592.1:0-1677 GCA_043748055.1 Roseobacter sp. | reverse complement strand
CCATTGACGGCGAAATACAGCAGCCCAATCAACAGCACCGAGAGCGCCCCAACCCCAAAGAACCCCAGGGAACGCGCCGCCGCTACCGGCGACCACAGCACAATAAACATACACAGCAACACCCCCACCAGCGCAAACGGATATTTGAACCAGAATGCCAGTGCGCTGCACACCCCACTCAGCACCAGCAGCGCATAAAACCGCGAGCCGCTGTAATACTCGGCCTCCCAGTCTTCTCGGTTGAGGGCGCGCCAGCAGGTGTAGACCGCAGCGACGAGAAACAAGTTGGCAAAGCCCTCGGCCTGCGCGGTAGACCAATAGTTCAAGCCGGCATACATCAGCCAATACAACCCGCCCGCAGCCAAGCTAGGCAGGGGCGAACTCAGGGGTTCGCCAAAGCTGCCAAACAGTTCACGCACCAACAAGCCGATAAGTATTGAAGTACCCGCTGCGCACAGCAAATCAAACCCATGCACAAACACCGGCGAGATGCTGAGGATTTTGGGAATGACATAAGCAAAGGCGGCCAACGGGCCACGCACCTCCCAACAGTCGCGGTACATCACCCCGCCACGCCGAATCACATCGGCACAGGCGGCAAACGCACCCTGGTCAAACCATAGCGGATACCAAAGCTGTGGCAAGGCCAGTACGGCCAGAACAACGATGAAAAGGACAAAGGCGATATTGCGAACCGCGTTGTACGAGGTGCGTGGCATGATGTGTTGAATTGGGCGCGATGAGCAGTCGCGCGTTTATCTTCCCCTGCCCCATATTGTGCTACAGGTTTAGGGGTTGCGCAGCAAATACTGCCGCCGCCGTACAGCCACGCTAAAACACATGTGCGCCAGCCTCGCCAAGCCTCGCCAAGCCTCGCCCACTGTCATCTTGCTTTGGCCCGATGCGCGGGCTGGCAGCAAAATGCCTACTTCTGCAATGCGAAACTGGTTGAGGTTGAGTACATACAGGCTCTCGAAGAAAAAGGCATAGCCCGGCGACTGAATGAGCGCGAATAAATGCTGGGGGATGGCGCTCAGCCGATACAATCGGTAGGCTGAGGAGGCGTCGTAGGGTATACCCAGCAGGGTTGTCGTCAGCGTGTGCCCGCCATACGTCAGCAGGCGGCGAAACAATGTCCATTCATTTAGGCTGTCTTTGTTGAGGTAACGTGAGCCGACCACCACATCGGCCTGCTGCGCCTTTGCCACAAGTTGGGGTAGGTATTCGGGGGGATGGGTGCCGTCGCAGTCCATCGTCACCAGCGTCTCATAGCCGTGGGCGTAAGCGTAGGCAATACCCACTTGGTGGGCGCTGCCAATGCCTTGCTTGCCGGATCGGTGAATCACACGTACATTGGCGTGCTGGGCGGCCAATTGGTCCAGCACTGCGCCTGTGCCGTCGGGCGAGTTGTCGTCTACGAACAAAATATCAAATGAAGTGACGGCGACGGATGCAAGAGAAGAATTCTGTTGCAACGCCAGAAGCTGATTGCATGTTCGTTCTACGTTATCGCGTTCGTTGTAAGTGGGAATAAAAACGAGCATAGTGGGCATGAGTAGGCGCGGTAAGCCAGTGGGCTTATCGATTCAAACTATTTCAATCTAAGTTTACGCGAAGACATGCGGCTTGTTCAAAAGCCCACGACTACACAAAGTGTTGCGATTTTTAGATTTCGTA
>JAYTNY010000591.1:0-3577 GCA_043748055.1 Roseobacter sp. | reverse complement strand
GTTTGAATCCGGGCCGTGAAGCTGTGAATAAAAGCGTGGCAGTTGTGTAGATGTGGTGAGGTTGCTGAGGAGTATAGAAATGAATCGATCAGTGTCAAGCGAACGCATGTCGTCGTAGGAAACGGAGCGCACTTCTCTGAGTTCGAACTCAGCACATGTTTTGGGGAGATAGCGGCTCTCGCATATCATCAACGAGTCGCAAACGAGTCGCAAACGAGTCGCATCAAAACGTTCTTTTTTATCAGCCAAGAAATCTTGGCACTGATGACTGCTGATGACTATTGAGGCAAACATGGCATTTGATTTAGCAACCTGGAAAGCACAAACCGCCAGCACACTGCGCGATAAAAGCCAGTGGCTGCAAGACCGCGTCAAACGCAACACGCCCTACGTGGCCTACGGCGCGCTGTGCAGCCTCTCGTTGTGGCCGCTGATTCAGGTAGCGCAGGGCGATTTGGGCAGCGCCGTGACCGCGCTGGTGGGGCTGGGCGCAAACGTGGGCATTAACCTGGTCGCCAACAATTTTCAGAAGTGGAAGGATGAGGCCGATGCAGCCGATGGCATTGCCGAGGCCGTGAAGACCGATGCAGCCTTGCGCGCCGACTTGGACAAAATTTTGACCGCGCTGCAAGCCGTGCAACACGCCCAATCCAACGTAAACGCGCAAGACCGCGCCGCGTTTGTGAGCGAGTTGCGCGCGGTGGTGCAGCAGGTGAACAGCACGATCAAGATTAAGAGCGGCGGTGGCTTTGTAGCGCACAAATCCAAGATTCGCGCCGGACGCGACGTGGTTGGGCGCGACAAGACCGTAAAAGCCACTGCGCGCGCAGGCAAACGCGGCACGGCCATTGGCAATATTGAGGGCGATTACGTAGACAAGCGAAAGATTGTTAACACAGGCGAACCCAGCAAAGCGCAGGCGTGGCGCATTTATTTGGAGGCGCTAACCCAGCAAGTGGACAAGCTGCCCTTACGCGCATTAGACCCGCGCCAGTCCAACCCAAACGCGCGCAACGATGGCGAGATGAAGGTGTCCGACATTTATATTGGGCTGGACACAACCCGAACGGTTAAGGCCGAGAAGAACAAGAAAACACGCCGGGCTGTGGGCGAGGGCGATGTGCAGCTTGAATTGCCCGGACGAGAAGAAGCGCGCCCGTTACGCGCGCTAGAGGCGACCTTTCAGCACAAACGCCTGGTGCTGTTGGGCGAGCCGGGCAGCGGCAAAAGCACGTTTGCCAACCATTTGATTTATTGTCTGGCCAAACACCACGATGTAAAAGATGCGGCATGGCTGAAAGTGTTTTTGGGCGATTGGGCCAGGCACCAAGCCAACGTTTTGCCCATTCGTGTAATTCTGCGCGATTTTGATGTATGGCTGCAAAACTTGCCGACCAAGCCCACGCAGACCCATTCTTATGGCCGTGCATATGGCCATGCCGCGCTGCTGCGAGATTTTATGGATGCCATGCTAGCCCAAGACAAGTTGACGCTGGCGGGCAGGTGGATTGACGAGGCATTAGAGAAAGGCCAGGCCCTGCTGGTGTTGGATGGCTTGGACGAAGTGACCTCGTTTGAGCAGCGCAAACTTGTGCGCGATGCAATTACGGCTTTTGCAAAGCGCTATTCGCCAGAGAACCGCTATTTGCTGACGTGCCGCACGGCCTCGTATGGGCCGCCAGTGCATGCAGATGACGATGATTTGCGTTTGGCGGAATCGGTCTTTGCCCAAGTAGCTGAGCTTGCGCCATTTACGCGCGAGAAAATGGATGCCTTTATTGCCCATTGGTATGCCGAGCTATTGCACATGGGGCAGGTGACACAGGTGGAAGAGAAGGCCTTGACCACACGCCTGACCTACGCCGTGCGTGAACGCCCCGACCTGCAACGGCTGGCGACCAACCCGCTGCAACTGACGCTGATGGCGTGGGTGAACACGTTTGACCAATTGCCCGAACGCCGCGCCGCGCTGTATGAGGCCGCCATTAACTTGTTGCTGTGGCACTGGGAAAGCAAAAAGCGGTTTGCGGACACAGCAGACGGCAAGCCCGCGCAAACACTGGACCAACTGATTCAAAAAGCAGACAACGGGCGCGACCGGTTGCGCCGCGTGATTGAGCAAGCGGCATTTGAAGCACACGCCCAGCTTGTGGAACAAAGCCCAGCCCGCACCGATGGCGAGGATGGCGAGATTGAACAAGACAAGTTGGCCGATGTGAACGAACCCAAGTTAAAAAGCGCGATTGCGCGGCTGTGCCCCATTGCGCCCCGTAAATTTGATGAGAACTGGGCACACGACGTGGTGGATGCGCTGAAGTTGCGCAGCGGGTTGTTGGCCCAACGCCTGCCAGATACGCTCACGTTTCCGCATCGCACTTTTCAAGAGTATCTGGCCGGGGTTCACCTCATCAACCAAACCGATTTTGTGAAGCAGGCCGACAAACTGGCCGAGCGTTACGATGCCTGGCGCGAGGTAATTTTGTTGGCGGCGGGCGCAGATTTATATGTGAAGAAGAACTATGGGCGCGAGAAGCCCGAAAAGCTGGCCCGCACGCTGGCAAGGCATGTGGATAAGGCTGGGGCGAATGAAGGGGCTACACCCCTGCTCAAGCTGCGCTTGGCGGGCGAGGTGCTGGCCGAGATTGATGCAATGAACGAGGAGGGCTTTGACGAGCACCTGATGGACGATGTGCGCCACAAGCTGTTGACCCATGCCACCAACCCGCACGACACCGAGCCAAAACTGCGCGTGCAACTTGGCAATGTGCTGGCCCGCCTGGGCGACCCGCGTTTTCACACTGCCAAGCTGTTTTGTTTACCCAAGAGCAACGATGATGGTTGGCTGGGCTTTGTTCACATTCCGGCGGGCAGTTTTAGCATGGGCACGCGTGAGGGGGATTTTGAAGGGGTGATGAAGTTGGTAGATGCGCCAAAGGACGAGTGGGAGAGTTGGTATGGCAACGAGAAAAACCCGCAACCCAAAACCGATGTCGGCGCGTATTACATGGCGCGCTATCTGGTGACGGTGGCGCAGTTCAAAGCGTTTGCAACCGACACCCAAATTGAATTGCGCGATGCCGATGCCTTGCAAGGGCTGGATACGCACCCAGTGCGATACGTGACATGGTACGAAGCCATGCGCTATTGCGATTGGCTGACCGAGAAGCTAAAACAAGATGCGCCTGAGCCGTTGCAGGGCTTGTTGCGCGCGGGTGCGCGCATTACCCTGCCTAGCGAGGCCGAGTGGGAGCGTGCAGCGCGGAGCGATGCCGACCTACGCGTGTTCTCTTGGGCTGATGACCAGCCCGACCCAAACAAGGCCAACTATGCCGACACCGGCATCGGCAGCGTTTCGCCGGTTGGGTGTTTTCCGCTCGGACAATCGCCCCATGGCTGCGATGACATGATTGGCAATGTGTGGGAGTGGACACGCAGCCGATTTGTTGAACAGTATCCGTACCGGCCAGATTGTGAGGAGTTGGACTGGCGCAACGCGAAAGACAATGAAACCTATTCGCTGCGCGGCGGCTCGTTCGCTGCCAACATGAGGCGCGCGCGCTGTGCCGGCCGCAACAGC
>JAYTNY010000590.1:0-7257 GCA_043748055.1 Roseobacter sp. | reverse complement strand
GATTGCGGGTATGGCGCTCGTTGGTTTTATGCAGGTGATGTGTAACGGCTCGATGGGCGCATTGCTGCAAGCCACCGTGCCCAACCACATGCAAGGCCGGGTTGGCTCGTTAATGGGCAGCGCCAGCATGCTCATGGCGCCCATCAGCCTCGCCGTCTCCGGCCCCTTGTCCGATCTCATCGGCATCCGTGTGTGGTACGTCGCTGGCGGTATCGCGTGTTTGGTGCTGGCCGTGTTGGCTGCATTCTCGCCAGCCATCATGAACATCGAGGCAGGCCGTGAGGTAACAAGTTGAGTTTGCTTTTCACCACGAAGAAACACAAAGGCCACAAAGTATTTCTTTGTGATCTTTGTGCCTCCTTTGTGTTCTTCGTGGTGAAATTGCTTAAATCTGTATGGCAACTTTTTTGAACGCAATTGCAAATTTTTATTTTCACGCGCACCGTAGCAAGGCATTCACTTTGCTATGTGCGCTGGTTCTGGCAGTGTGCGTGGCGCTGCTGGCTGCGGCGCGGCCCAAAAACCAGGAAGACATCTCAGTCTATGAATTGAACGACACCACCAGCCTCAGCGCGTCAATAGATCGCTACTTCAACGTGCGGGGCAAGCTAATGCCTCAGGCGCGTTACCAAAGCGAGGCGCGCTCCGGCTCGTTCCGCTTCTCGGCCAGCGCCTATGTGCCCATCCAATTGGATACGCTCAGCGAACCGATTTTCGTGCTGGATCAAGACATCCCCGCGCCCAAAGCCGATGGCTTTGTTACATTTGTTGGGCGGCTCAGCACAGCCAACGATCCCGCCATCAGTTATTTTCTAGAGGTGGACTCGCCCACCAACGTGCCGCTCATCAACCGTGTTGCCAACATTGGCATGGGTGTGGCATTGCTCACGCTGCTGGGTTTGTTGATGGGCGCTCTGGTCAGCCGCTCGGACTACGCCATTTCAACGAACGCATCAGCTTCGTTAGCAAACGGGTCCAGTTCATCGCTGTGGTGGTTTGGCAACATCGGCGCGCGCTATCAGAATGCTTCGGCGCGGCAGGCCCCTGTTCAACTCAACGCCACCGCAAACGATCTGACTCTAGAGTCCCTCGGCAGAGAACCCTGGGCCATCGTTATCAAACGTGTTACGCAGTCTCAACACACGCATATCGCCACATCATTTGGTGCAATGCCCGCCCTGCGCCTCCGCTTCGAGGATGAACGAGGCCTAATGCGGCGTGGCGTGCTGGCGATGAGTGATGCAGCGACGTGTGAAGAACTTTTTGAGAAGATGAACTTAACCAGAAACTGACTAATCCCCAATCTCTAATCTCTAATTTTGATTACCTTAGGTTTTCACCACAAAGACACAAAGACACAAAGAAGCTCTTCGTGGTCTTTGTGTCTTTGTGGTGAAAATCAGAAAACTTAAGGCAATCAGTCTCTAATTACCAAACATGGCAACACAAGAAGAAAGACTCCGCATCCTCCGCATGATCGAGGAAGACAAGATTACCGCTGAAGAAGGCGCCAAGCTGATTGCGGCGTTGGCCGCCAGCCGCCGCAACGAGAAAGACGAGCGCAAGCCCAGTGCAGCGACATCTAAAACAAGCGGCGCTGGCGCGCGTGCGCGGTGGCTACGCCTGCGCATCACCAATGCCAAGACAGGCAAGCAGCATGTCAACATCAATTTGCCCATTGGCCTTTTAGACATCGCCCTCAAAATTGGCGCGCGCTTTTCGCCAGAGCTAAATGGCATTGACAGCGAAGTGATGCAAGCGATTAACGACGGCACAACCGGCAAAATTTTGGATGTGATGGACGAGGATGATGGCGACCGTGTAGAGATTTTTGTAGAGTAGGGGCGTTTGCAACGCCCCTACACCGCGTTCAACATCACCGCGCCCAGCAACCGGGCTTTAGCGCGGATAAAAACATCCTTCGCCTGCTGCGCGTGCTCACGGTGGGTCTTGCCGGTGCTAATCACCAACAGCACGCCATCCACCTGCGAGGACAACACAGCCGCGTCACTCACCAGAGCGGCGGGTGGGGCATTCAGCAGCACCATATCGGCCATGCCTGCCAGCGATTGAATGGCCGCACTCATGTGCGTGGAACTAATCGCGTCCGAAGGAATTGTGGGTGGCTGGCCCGCCGTCAGCACGCTTAAGCCAGATATAGACGTGGTTTGTAAGTTGGCTTTCTGATCGGCATTCGCCAACATCTCGGCCAGCCCCGCCGTGTTTCGCAATGCGAACAGCGTGTGCAGCACAGGCTGGCGCAAGTTGGCATCCACGGCAATTACGCGCTTTCCGCTTTGGGCCAACGTCACAGCCAGGTTTGCCAGCGCCATTGCGCCATCCTCGGCCAAATCTGGCGAAGCCACCACCAAAGTTTTCAAGGGTGTCTCTAACGATGCAAAGTGCAAGTTGGTGCGCAGCGTGCGGTAAGCCTCGGCGGCGGGGGAGGTGGGGCTGGAGAGCGTAATCAAATTCATATAAGAGGTATGAAGTATGAAGTATGAAGTATGAAGTATGAAGTATGAAGTATGCGGTGATTCCCACTTCATACTTCTACCTTCATACTTCATTCGGTTGGTATCGCACCAATCACTGATAAAGACAATTTGCGTTCCACATCATTCTTGGTGCGCAACACATTGGATTGCGCCCACTCTAGCAGGGCTGCAACCAACCCACCAACCAGCAAGCCCAACACACCCGCTGCGGCTGTGGTCACGCCTGTTTGTGGGTAGGTTTTGGCGTAGATGGGATCGTCACCCAAAATCGCATCCACGCGGTCTTCGCGGCGTTGCTTGGCGTTGTCTGTATCACGGTAGTCTTTGTAGAGCAGCGCCCATTGACGGGCAACCCTATTGGCAACGTCGCCATCGTAATCGGTCACTTCAATTTGCACGCCGTTCTTGGCGGCATCCTCGCTGGTTTTGGTGCTGCCCAACACATCGCTTGCTGAGTAATCCAGCTTTAGCTCCTCCACAATCTTGGCGGCATTGCGCTTGTTAAACACCACGCTGTTATACGTGGCAATCAGGCTGCGCGAGGATTGCGCCAAACCGAAATCGGCGCGGGCGGGCACAATCGTCAGCGCCATCGTGCTTTTGTAGCGCGGGATTTGCAGGCGGCAAAACACAAACGCGCTCAGCGCGGCTACGGCAGCCACCAGCAACACAATCCATGCGCGGCGTTTGGCCAGGGTTAGGTAGTCTTGTAGTTCCATATCAGTTGTCAGTTGTCAGTTGTCAGTTGTCAGTTATTAGTTGTCAGTATTTAGCTGACAACTGACAACTGACAACTGATAACTACTTTGGTATCTCTCCCATCACAGTCACGCCCAGCGCCTCAACCTCGCGTTTGGTTCGCAACACGCGGTCAAAAGTATGGGCTAGAAAGGCCAATAGCACGCCCACGCCTGCACCCAGTGCTAGGCGCACCGGCAAATCAAAGCGGTTGCGCAAGTCAATCGAGATGGGCACTGCAACAGGCTTGTCTAAGGGGCGGGCGATGGGCGCGTTGGCGTTGGTGAGCTGTGGCCAATAGGCCTCGCTGTTCTGCGTCAGCTCGTCAATCACGGCCTGGGCAATGCCTACGGCGTGCTCGGCGTTCGGTGTGCCCACGTAAATGTCAATCACACTGGCGCGGTAATCTGAGCGGACGGCGCCCGCAATTTGCGCTGGCGTGAGCTGCCACTCTTTGGGCAAACGCGCGGCAACATTCTCCGAAAACTTGCCCGTCTGCAAAATGTCTTGGATGCCACGCGTGAAGTATTCCGATGCCAGCCAGTCGTAATGCCGATCAAAGTTATACACATTCGGCACTTGCTCCGGCGGCAAACCCACCGCAAAGCGCACCTTCACCTGGTAAGACGAAGAAGGTGGCGGTGCAGTAAACACCGTGATGCCGCCAATCAGCACCAGCGGCAAAACCACCAGCCACCAACGGCGCAGCAGGATGCGGGCGTAATCAAACAAAATCATTAACGAATGACGAATGACGAATGACGATGCGGCTCTGAGCCGAGACGAGCAAAATCACTCGACAATCGTCACTCGCCATTCGCAATTTCACAACACGTCGTGCCTATTTTGGGCCTTCAACTTCTCTACGATTGCTTTTACTTCCTGCACGCGATCCATTGGGCAGATGAAGATCGCGTCGGGCGTGTCTACCACCACCAAGTCTTTCACGCCGACGGTGGCAATTAACTTGCCGCTGCCGCGAATAAGCGAACCGCTGGTGTCTATGCCGATATGGTCGCCAATGACCACGTTGCCCACTTCGTCGGTGCTCATCACATCCATCAACGAGGCCCAACTGCCAATGTCGCTCCAGCCGATGTCCACCGGAATCACCGCGATTTTGACAGCGCCTTCCATGATGGCGTAATCAATAGATTTCTTGGGCGCGATGCCCCATGCCTTGTGCAGTGCATCGTTATAGCTGGGTTGGCCCACCGTCGGCACCAGCTCAAGCAACGCCGCCGCAAATTCGGGTTGCTGGCGTTCAAACTCGCCCAGCCCCACTTTGGTGCTGAGCACAAACATGCCGCTGTTCCAACTGTGCGCGCCATCCGCCACCCACTGCTGGGCCACTTCTAGCTTGGGCTTCTCAGTGAACCGCTGGGCCGTATACACATCCAGCCCCCACATCTGCCCCAAGCCCGCGCCGCGCTCGATGTAGCCAAAGCCCGTGGCCGGAAACGTGGGCGTAATGCCCAGCGTAACGATGTAGCCATGCCCGGCCACATCTTGCGCGGCCTGCAACGTTTGCAAAAACAAATCGATCTTGCCGATGTGATGGTCGGCGGTCAAGATAGCGACAGTGGCCTCCGGGTCTACTGCATGAATATGCGCCAGCCCCAATGCCGCCGCCGGGCCGCTGTCTCTCGCGCTCGGCTCCACAATGTAATTCTCTTTCGGAATCCCCGGCACTTGCTCCTGAAAAATATCGGCCATCAGCGCGTTGGTCACCACATGCACCCGCTCCAACGGAATGAGCGGCTGCAAGCGCGTGGCCGTAACCTGAAACATGGTGCGTTCTTCGATGAGCGAAAGCGATTGCTTGGGTTTATCTTTGCGGCTAAGCGGCCACAACCGTGTGCCGCTGCCTCCGGCCATGATGAGAGCGTGATACATTGATTTTCTCCGTGTGTGATTTTGGTGAATAGTGATTAGTGAATAGGGATTAGTGATTGAGAGTTACTCAATCACTAATCCCTATTCACCAATCACTTCAATCAACTCGATACTCCGGCGATCTCTCGCGTGCCACAACGTAGCTGGTGCCGTTGGCTTGGCGAACCATGCCTTTTAGCTCCATCAGCGCGAGCGCTGCGGTGACCACCTCGGCGGGCAATTGTAATGTGCGCACCAGCTCGTCGGTCGCCAATGGCTCGTGCGAGAGCTTGGTCATCAGCACGCGCTCGGTCTCGTTTTCGGGCACAGCCGATTGCACTTCGATCCGATCAGCCACCATGCTCAAGTTCAACTCTTCCAACACGCTGTTAACGTCCACCACCATCTTCGCGCCGTTTTGGATCAACTTGTTGGTGCCTCGGCTGCTGCGGTTGAAAATATTGCCAGGCACGGCAAACACATCGCGGCCTTGCTCGGCGGCAAAGTCGGTCGTAATCAGCGCGCCGCTTTTGTCATCGGCCTCCACCACAATCACGCCCATGCTGAGGCCAGAAATGATGCGGTTGCGCGGCGGGAAGTTCATGGCATCGGGTGGGGTGCCGATGGGGTAATCGCTGACGATGGCCCCCTGCTCGGCGATTTGCTGGGCCAGCTTCTTATGCTCTGGCGGGTAGACCACATCCACCCCGCAACCCAGCACGGCAATGGTGCGGCCCTCGGCTTTCAGGCAAGCCGTGTGCGCTGCGGCATCAATCCCGCGCGCCATGCCACTCACCACAGTGATGTGGTTGCGCGCCAACTCTGTGCCCAGCATCTCGGCCACCTCGCGGCCATACACCGTGCATTGGCGCGTGCCCACAATGCTCACGGCCCAAGCATCGGCCTCGGTGAGCGTGCCTTTGATGAATAGGACGGGCGGCGGGTCGTTTACTTCGCGCAGCAGTTTGGGATAGTCGGCATCGTCCCAGCACAGGGCGGTTGCGCCGGCTTTATGCACGCGCTCTATCTCGCGCTCTGGCTCAATTTTCTTGCGCACCTCCATCAAGGTGTTGATGGATTTCGCGTCGAGGCCGCTGGCCGTGAGTTCAAATAAGTTGGCATCCCACGCATCGGCTAGCGAAACAAAGTGGCTCTTAAGCAATTTGAGCCGCGCCGGGCCAATGCCCTTGACGCGGGCGAAGCCCAGGTAATACGGCAGATCAGCGTGGGCGCGAGTTTGAGGGGAGGCCATAAGCGGGGCGGATTATACTGAGCCTCTTCATAACAAATCCTCCTCCTCATCCACCTTGCGCGTGGGCGTGGTGCCGGTGTAGAGGCGTTTGGCGGCAGCGCCTTTGGCCTGCTTCGCCAACTGCTCGGCGCGGCGTTTGCGTTTGGCCTCTGCTTCGGTTTTTTTGATTAAGGCCGGGTCGGGCTTGGGCGCTTGCTTCACTGGTTCTGGCTCGGTAAACACATCGGCCCACTGCGCGTTCTCTTTTCTTGTGGGGCTGGGCTTGGCATCCGCAAAGATGCGCTCGGCCAGTTGCGCGGTAAGTTGTTTGGCAAAGTCTTGCGAACTTTGCACCTTGATGCCGGTGACGCGCACAAACTTGGCTACAGCGTTGTCGCTGGTGATGACCAGCAGGCCTTGCTTGTCGCGCACATTGCTCACCAGTTGGCGAATCAAGTCATCGGCCTTCTGCCCCGGCATGGCCCAGATGGCTTTGCAACTGCCGTGCTGCTGAATCTCTGGGTACAAACGCGGCGCTGGGTCGTGCGGGCTGGGGTCGAATATCACCGTAATCTGCTTGCGCTCCAGCAGCCCAAACGTCTTGAGGCGCTGAATCATCTTGGCCTCGTCGTGCGGGTCGCTGAGCTTGAGATCGGGCATTTGGCCGATGAGGTTGTGGCCGTCTATGAGTAAGGGCATAGGGTGAATGGTAAATGGTGATTGGGGAATTAGTGATTGGTGATTAGGGATTGGTGATTAGGGATTGGTGATTGGTGATTGGTGATTGAACAGATGTTCGCTTGTGAACTTATAATTTACGTCTTGTGTGAAAAAAATGGGCGAAACTTCTATGCATGAATCACCAAACACAGAAGACCGCCCCCAAAAGTATAGCGTTTGCTGACGTGTTGGTCA
>JAYTNY010000589.1:0-7994 GCA_043748055.1 Roseobacter sp. | reverse complement strand
GAGGATCACCCACGCGTGAAGCGCGTGTATTACCCCGGCCTGCCCTCGCACCCAGGTCACGAGGTTGCCAAGAAGCAGATGCGCAGCTTTGGGGCCATGCTCTCGTTTGAGATGGACTCGAAAGCCGAGGCACTTGATGTCACATCAAAAATCAAAGTGTTTACGCGCGCCACCAGTTTGGGTGGCGTGGAAAGTTTGATGGAGCATCGCGCCACGGTAGAAGGGCCGGGCAGCAAAACGCCACAAGGGTTGATCCGCACTTCGGTGGGGCTGGAACACATAGACGATTTGATTGCGGATTTGGCGCAGGCGTTGGTGTAACAAAGTAGTCCAAGTTTTTTGGACAGGATGACAGAATTTAACAGGATAGGGCTTTTGATAAATCCTGTTTAATCCCGTCATCCTGTCTAAAACAAACCACTGCATTGGTTTGGTAAAAAGTAGGCAAACGGCTATGATGCTTGTTCACCTTTCGCTTAGCGAAACTTTTATTTCAAGAGGAGAAACTAGATATGATGAGCAAATCCCTAAACTCTCGCCGACGCATTCTAAAACTGCTAGCAGGCAGCGCCCCCGCCGCACTACTGGCTGCGTGCGTTGCGCCCCAGGCCGCAGCCCCAGCCGCGCCCGCCGCACCGGCAGCCCCAGCCGCCACCGAAGCGCCAAAACCCACAGAGGCACCCGCCGCTGCACCGACAGAAGCACCCAAAGCCACCGAAGCCCCGGCAGCCCCCGCCGAGAGCGGCCCCACCCGCGCCGAGACGCTGATCTTCGGCTCGGATACCACCGACATTATTTCGCTCGATCCCGCCGTGGCCTACGAGTTCAGCGGCATTCAGGCCGAGGCCAGTTGCTACGAGTGCCTCGTCAGCCCCGAGCCCGGCACACCCGGCGTGAAGCCGCTGTTGGCTGAATCCTGGGAAGCCAAAGAGGATGGTGACACCCTGACGTTCACCTTCAAGCTGAACGCAAAGGCCAAGTTTGCCAGTGGCAAACCCGTAACCAGCGAAGATGTGGTGTATTCGTGGGGCCGCGCAGTAGATTTGAACAAGTCGCCGGCGTTCTTGCTGACCGACATTATTGGCTTGAAGAAAGAGAACATGAGCGCGCCGGATGCAGGCACGTTTGTGGTGAAGTTCCCGAAGGCCACCGGCCAGGGCGTGTTCTTGTCCGCCATCGGCTTTACGGTTGCGGCGGTAGTGGAGAAGGCTGTGGTTGAGGCCAACAAAGGCGAGGACATGGGTTCGACCTGGCTCAACGACCACTCAGCGGGCAGCGGGCCTTACACGTTGAACAAGTGGGAGCGCGAGGTGCAAGTGGTGCTGGACGCCAACCCGAACTATTGGGGCACGGCACCCAAGCTCAAGCGCGTCATCATGCAGAACATCAAAGATGCCGCGAACAGGCTCTCGGCCATCGAGACCGGGGATGCCGACATTGTGCAAGACCTTAGCCCAGAGCAGAAAAAATCGCTGGAAGGCAACGCCGATGTCAAGGTGATCTCGGCCAACAACACGCAGTTGATTTACCTGGGCATGAACGCAAAGAAGGCCCCGTTAGACAATGTGGATGTGCGTCAGGCCATTCGCTACGCCATCAACTACGACGAGATTATTGCGCTGACCGAGGGCGATGCAGCGCTGGTGCAAGAGATTATCCCGGCGGGCTTTTTGGGATACCAGGGCACAAACCCGTTCAAGCAAGACATCGCCAAAGCCAAAGAACTGCTGGCGAAGGCGGGGGTGAAAGAAGGCGTCGAAATCGAAGCATTGGTGCCGTCGGACTACCCGGCTGGCCCTATTGATTTCCCCACACTGGCGGCCAAAATCCAAAGCGACTTGGCAAAAGTGGGCATCGTTCTCAAACTCAAGCAGATGCAAATCTCGGAGTTGTTGGGCGTGTATCGCAAGCAAGAGGGCAACATCGTGTTTATTCTGTGGGGGCCAGATTTCTCCGACCCGCACACCAACGCTGGCCCGTTTAGTGATTACGAGGCCAAGTCCATTGCTTGGCGCAACGGCTGGGAGAACAAAGAGATTGCCGCCCTGGCAAAAGAAGCTGCCAGCGCCCCAACCGATGCCGAGCGCATTGCTTTGTATGCCAAGTTCAACGAGCGCATGTTGAACGAAGGCCCGTATGCCGTGTTGTATCAACCGCTGCGCACCTTCGGTATTCGCGCCAACTTGGACGGCTTCATGTTCGATCCAAGTGACACGCCCAGCCTGACGTTTGCGGCGATGGGCAAGAAGTAGTACGCAGAGGCCCCCACCCCGCCGATGACACGTGTCATCGGCGGGGTGGGGGCTTTCGTCATCATGCACGTCTTCATCCTCCGCCGCCTGCTGGGGCTGTGCTTCGTTTTCCTGGGCGTATCAGTCCTCACATTTGCCATCGCCCAGCTTGTGCCGGTAGACCCGGCAGCTTCGGCCCTCGGCGGGCAGGCGCGCGAAGGGCAGATTCAAGCCTATCGCCAACAACTGGGGTTAGACCGCCCGGTGTGGGAGCAGTATGGCCGCTATATGCTGCGGCTGGCGCAAGGCGATCTTGGCAACTCCATCCGCACCCGCCGCCCGGTTACATCAGACCTGCGCGATTTCTTCCCGGCCACGCTGGAGCTATCGCTTTCGGCGTTGCTGGTCTCGGTGTGCCTTGGGGTGCCACTGGGCATTGCGGCTGCGCTTAAACGCAGCCAATGGGGCGATGTGCTGGCGCGCATGGCCGCGTTGATCGGCGGCTCCATGCCCATCTTTTACGTGGGTGCGCTGGGGCTAAACTTCTTCTATCGCCATTTGCGCTGGATTCCCGGCGGTGGGCGTTTGGACGTGACCTTGAACCCACCGCGTGCCATCACCGGTTTGTTTACGGTGGATGCGTTGCTCACTGGCAACTGGCCTGTGTTCAATAACGCGGTGTGGCATTTGATTTTGCCCGCGTTGACATTGGGCTATTTCTCCACCGCAGTGCTGTTGCGCATCACGCGCTCATCGGTGTTAGAGGCCATGCAGCAAGACTATGTGCGCACCGCCAAAGCCAAGGGCTTGCCGCATCGCCTCGTCGTGTTGCGCCACATCTTCAAGAATGCCCTGCCGCCGATTCTGACGACGCTGGGCATCACGTTTGGCAGCTTGCTCAGCGGCGCAGTGCTAACCGAGACCATTTTTAATTGGCCGGGGCTGGGGCGCTACGTCACCACCTCAGTGCTGAATTTAGACCTGCCCGCTGTAATGGGTGTGACGCTGCTCATCGCTTTTGTTTACCCAGCCCTGAACACGCTAGTAGACATTGCTTACACGTTCGTAGACCCTCGCATGAGGTCGCAGTAAGCGGTAATGCCCTTCGCACTTCTCTCTCGCCGCCTGCGCAAAGACCCTGCCATGCTGGTTGGGTTTGCCTTACTCATCCTCTTTTTTCTGCTCGCCATCTTTGCCACGCAACTCAGCCCATTCGACCCCATCGCCCAAAACCCGGTAGATAGCCTGAAATCCCCCAACACCACCTACCTGTTTGGGGCCGACAAATTGGGCCGAGACATCCTGAGCCGTATGTTGCACGGCGCGCGCATCTCGGTGTTTGTGGGGTTGGCTGTGGTTGCGGTGGCAGGCAGCTTTGGCACGTTGCTGGGGTTGCTGGCCGGTTATCGCGGCGGCTGGGCCGATGAGGCCCTGATGCGCATCACCGATATCTTCTTCGCCTTCCCTGGTTTAATTCTGGCGATGGCGATTGCAGGCGCGCTGGGGCCGAGCTTGCAAAACGCACTGATTGCCGTAGCCGTCGTCACTTGGCCGGTGTATGCGCGGCTGGTGCGCGGCCAAACCCTGGCGCTGCGCAACCGCGAGTTCGTGCTGGCCGCGCAATCGCTGGGTGTCAGCGAGTGGCGCATTTTGCTGCAACACATTTTGCCCAATGCGCTGGCCCCGCTGTTGGTGCAAGCCAGCTTCGACATGGGCACGACGATTCTCAGCGTGGCGGGCCTGTCGTTCATCGGCTTTGGCGCACAGCCGCCCACACCCGAATGGGGGGCCATGATTAGCGATGGCCGCAAATACGATCTGATCACCTATTGGTGGCTCACGGCGATACCCGGCGCAGCCATCCTGCTGTATGTGGCCGCCTTCAACATCGTGGGCGATGGCCTGCGCGATATTTTGGATCCGCGCTTGCGGCGGTGAGTGATGAGCAGCAGGAGGCCGAGCCTTTAGGCGGATGAGTAACACCACCGCAAATCTCGGCCTTAGTTGAGTTTGTATTCCGGCTAAAGCCTCGACCTCCAAAGTGTGTTTAGGAGAGTGACGTGATGAAGTGGTTAAAACGAATTGGCAAAGTTGTATTGGTCTTGGTGTTGGCGTTGCTGGCGTTTGCGGGCGGCTCCATTTTGATTGAGGGCGCGTTAGGCAGCGGGCGTGTGGATGGCCTAACCAACACCCGCATCCCCAACCCCGGCGGGCCAGCGGTGCGCGCCTATGTGGCGCGGCCCAGCACGCCCGGCCCGCACCCCGCCGTCATCATGGTTCACGAGTTCTGGGGGCTGAAGCAAGATATCGTAGGCAAGGCCGAGGCGTTAGCGAAAGAGGGCTATGTCGTCGTCGCGCCGGATTTGATGCGCGGCAGCAGCACCAGTTCGTTGGTGCGGGCCATCTTCCAAGTCGCCTCCACGCCCATGCCACAAATTGATGGCGATTTGGACGCGGTGTTTACCTGGCTGACGACACAGCCCGATGTAAAGCCCGACCGTATCGCCGTGATGGGCTTTTGCTTTGGTGGTGGAGCCAGCCTGCGTTACAGCGTCAACACCGGCAAACCCGCCGCCACCATTGTGTTTTACGGCACGCCCATCAGCGATGCAGCGCGGCTCAAAAATATCTCTGGCCCGGTGCTGGGCATCTTTGGCGGGGATGATGGCAGCATTCCGGTGGCCAGCGTGCAAGCGATGGAGGCGGGGTTAAAAGACGCAGGGGTGAAGAACGAAATCAGCATTTACCCCGAACAACCCCATGCATTTGTCACCAGCATCGAAGAGATTAACCAGGGCGGCCCGCAGCAGCAGGCATGGAACCAGTTGCTGGCGTTTCTCAAGCAATCGCTCCAAGCCAGTGCCCCGCCGAGGCACACAGCCGTTGTGGCTGGCGCGAGTGACGGGGTGGATTGGGGCTACATCGCGCGGCTGGCGTGGTCGCATGCGATAGAGACGCATCAGCATTGACGATTTGCTCACTTCGTTGACTTTTGTGGTTCGTCACCAAAATAACAGGCTATGCATACTTTGTGATAGAGTATGCACATGAAAACCAGAGTCACCATTACCCTTGACCCACGCGTGGTTCGTCGAGCTAAATCAGTCGCACGTTCGCGTCGAACCAATCTATCTGCACTGATCGAAAACCTATTGAACCAGGCTGCTGATTACAGCGCCACTCGGTCCATCCGCTTTTCTCAAAAATGGGCCGGGAAGCTCACTGTCCGCGCATCTGATGACTCTGATCTTCTTCTGAATGCGATGAAGACTCGTTACGGCATTCCGCAGCAATGAAAATTCTGATTGATACCAACATACTGTTGGACATTGCTCTGAAGCGCACAGAGTTTCTTGCCGATAGCGCAGCTGTGATTGACTGGGCAGAACTGAATCCTAAGCAAGCGTCCGTTGCCTGGCCTTCGATTTCAAATCTTGCCTATATCGTCAAACAAGACGCACGAGGATTTATCGCTGATCTATTGGTTTTTGTGGAAGTTGCCGCAGGCGATACCTCGACTGTGCGACAAGCCCTGGCAATGCCAACAAAAGATTTGGAAGATGCGCTTCAGGCAAGTGCAGCCATTGCTTTCGGTGCCGACATCATCGTGACGCGCAACACTGCAGACTTTAAGAAGCTGCCCATCAAGGCCATGACACCGACAGAATTCGCGCAAACTTTTATGGCGACTTCTGAAGATAGCGACGAGTAAGCACAGAAAAACAAGTGAAGAGCACGGTACACCGGCTAACCAATCCTATTCATCCCCAACCTCCGACTCTGCAAGTGCGTCATCGCAATCGCCAGCGCATCCGCCGCATCGTCGGGCTTAGGGATTTTGGCTAAATTCAGCCGCATGCGCACCATCTCCTGCATCTGCTTCTTGTCGGCGGCACCGTAGCCGCTCACGGCTTGCTTCACTTGCAACGGCGTGTATTCGCTGATTGGCACACCCGCCTCAAAAAGCGTCAGCAAAATCACCCCGCGCGCCTCGCCCACGACAATCGCCGTCTTGGCATTCGTCGCAAAAAACAATTCTTCGACTGCCACCTCGTCCGGCTTCCACTCCATCACCAGCGCCCGCAACTGCGTTTGCAGAGACTTCAGCCGTTGTGGCAAGCTATCTGTCTTGGGGGTCAAAATCACCCCATGCCCCAGCGATGTAAATCGCCCATCGCGCTCCTCGCGCACCACGCCGTAGCCGGTGGTGGCAATGCCGGGGTCTATGCCTAATGCAATCATGTTGCAGGTTAAGAGGTTAGAAGGTTGGCAGGTTAGAAGGTTTGAAGGTTGGTAAAAAAAGAAGGCTGGCAACAAACCTGCCAACCTTCAAACCTGCCAACATTCCAAACCGCGCTTACGCCACTATCTCTTCCGAGACTGCCAGGTTGTGATACACATCCTGCACATCGTCCATCTCTTCCAGTGCGTCAATAATCTCTAAAACCTTCTCGGTCTCCTCTTTATTCAGCGAGGTCTGCGTGCTGGGGATCATGCTCACTTCGGCGCTGGCAAGCGTGTAGCCCTTCGCGGCCAATGCGTCACGCACAGCGCGGAAGCTGTCTACGCTCGTGTAAATCTCCACCACCTCGTCGCTGGTCTGGATATCATCCGCGCCCGCCTCCGCCGCAACCTCAAACACGGCATCCGGGTCAATCTTGTCGGTGCGTTCGATGACGATATAGCCCTTGCGTTCAAACTGCCACGCCACCGATGCGCCCTCGCCCAAAATGCCGCCTGAGCGCGTGAGTATCTTGCGCACATCAGCCGCCGTGCGGTTCTTGTTGTCCGTCATCACCCGAATTAGCGCAGGCACCTTGTGCGGCAAATAGCTTTCGTAGGTGATCTCTTCATACACCACCCCATCGGCCCCGGTACCCGTGGCGCGGTCAATCGCCCGCTGGATGTTGTCCTTCGGCATGTTGCCCGCCCGCGCTTTTTCTATCGCCAGGCGCAGCCGAATATTGCTTTCCGGGTTGCCGCCGCCCTCTTTGGCCGCCACCATCACTTCGCGGCCCAAGCGTGTAAACAGCGCCCCGCGCTTCGCATCCGTCGCGCCCTTCGCGCGCCTAATTGTTGCCCATTTGCTGTGACCTGACATATCGAACCTCTTGTGATTAGGGATTAGGGATTAGTGAATCACCATTCACTAATCCCTAATCACCAATTTTACTTAGCGTACTCCACCGCCCGCATCTCTCGCACAACGGTTACTTTGATCTGCCCCGGATACTCCATGCTCTCTTCAATGCGCTTGGCAATGTTGCGGCTCAGTTCGATGCAGGCCAAATCGTCCAACGCCTCCGGCTTCACGATGATGCGCACTTCGCGGCCTGCCTGCACCGCGTAGCTCTCGGCCACGCCGGGGAAGCTGCGCGCCGTGTCTTCCAGTTGGCGAACCCGCTTCACGTAAGTCTCCAACGTCTCGCGGCGCGCACCGGGGCGGCTGCCGCTGATGGCGTCTGCGATCTCCACGATCACCGCTTCGATGGTTTCTTGGGCCACATCATGGTGATGCGATTCCACACAGTGAACCACGCGCGGGTTGACGTTGAACCGCTTGAGCAGTTCGACGCCCAGTTGCACGTGCGTGCCTTCGTTCTCGCGGTCCAGCGCCTTGCCAATGTCGTGCAGCAAGCCGCCCATTTTGCAAATCTTGATGTCGGCCTTGAACTCGCTTGCCAACAAGCCCGCAATCCGTGCGCTCTCCACGCTGTGATACAGCTGATTTTGGCCGTAACTGGTGCGGTACTTCAGCCGCCC
>JAYTNY010000588.1:0-3797 GCA_043748055.1 Roseobacter sp. | reverse complement strand
GGCCGTATCGAACATTTTGAGATTCAGTACTTAGGTTGTTCCGTTGAATTGACTGATTGCTGAGCATCCTGAGCGCAGCGCATTCTGATGCGCGCAGTCGAAGGATGCGGTCAATTTATTTGGCGGAACAGCCTTACGTGTTACGTGTTACCGAGCAAAAATAACCCGTCGCAGCATATACCCAAACCAAATCAAGCCAAAGACCAACGTCGTGCCCACGCCGGTCAGCACGCCATACATGGGCGAGGCATGGCTGGCGACCTGGCCGATGATGTAGGCAAACACGCCCGTGCCAAGCGTAAAACCCACTGCATCTAATGCGAGTACGCGCCCACGCACGTGGTCGGGCGTTTCTTTTTGCACATAGATGCGGCTAAACGTCCACACATTGCCACCGCCCAGATGCCCAATAAAAATGCCCAACGCGCCGACGAGTGGAGCAAGGCTAAATGCCCAGGTGCCATAGCCAACAATGCACAACCCCAACGAACCGGCAATGACCCACGCATACTGGCGCGGTGTTTGCGGCACAAAGAGGGCTTGCAACAGCACCGGCCCTACAAATGATCCGATGCCGCGCGCGGCATACAACCAACTGGTGCCAAAATCACCTGCCTTGTAAACCTGATACGAATACACGCTGAACAAACCGGCGGCGGCAAAGCTGACGGCCCAAATGGGCTTGACGACCGCAAAGGCCAACACGCGCGGATTGGCCTTGAGGAAACGAAAGCCCTCGGTGAGCGAGCGCAACGACGCACTGCTGACGCGTGGACTGTTGGGTGAGCTAAATCGCCCGCGCACCTGCATCAGAAAAAACGCCGAGCCGAGATAGGACAAGGCATTGACGACAAACGCCACTTGCGGGCCGAATAGCTGCGCCACCGCGCCGCCCAACGCCGCACCGATCATGCTGACGCTGGCCCAGGTGCTTTGCTGCAAGGCGTTGGCGGCGGCCAGCTCGTGCGGGCGGCACAGGTTGGGCTGAGCGGCGGAGAGGGCAGGCATAAAGAGCGAATCGCCAATAGAAAACAAGATGATGGCGAGGAAGCCCAGCCACAGTGTGTTGGCATCCCGCACGAACAGCGGCAGCAGCGCGATGAAGAAGCGCGCAAAGTCCATCGTCAGCGCCAGCTTCTTGCGGTCTACGCGGTCTACGATGTAGCCACTGAACGTGAGGCCGGACACAGCGGCAGGCAGCACGGTGAACACGGTAACGAGCGCAGGTAACACCGCGTCATTGGTCAGTTGGTTGATGAGGCCGAGCAGGGCCACGCTGTTAAACCAGTCGCCCATCTGCGAGATGACCTGGGCGAACCAGATGTTGCGCACGTCTTTGTTATCGCGCAGCAGCGCAACATAGCCAGGGAAACCGCGCGGGAGGGATTGAGCAGGGGCCGTCTTCGTGGAAGAAGTTGTTGTCATGAGGTAGTGCGATTATAGTTTTGGCATGGCATTCCAAATAAAGCAGCGCGGCAAACTAACGTATTACTACGAGGGCGAGACCCCGGTGTTGTCCACATTGGTCACCGAGGCGCAGCCCGATGGCGATTTGCGGATTCACTTTGCGGGCCTCACCGGCGGCTATTCCGCCAAGAGCGTGTTGGGCTTGGACGAGTTGGCGTTTATGGACCCGGAGAAGGAAATTCCGCTGGTGTTTCAGTGCTGGGAGAAGTGGTTGCGCGATGCGGGCATTTGCCAAAGCATCGCCGACGTAGATTTCATCGAGATGCACGTCTTCGGCTGCCAGCCTAAATCCCCTAACCCAATGACAGACCCCACCGGCTACGCCAAAGAGCTTGAGCGATTGCGCCAAGCCTACTTCCGCGCCTATCGCGGTTGGTGGCAGACGCATTGCCCCGACAACGGCCTACCCTGCCGCTTCACCGTGCATGTGGTGGATGTCCCGGATCAGGCGGCCTCATACGAGTTTTACAGCGTTGGGCTTTTGCAGAAGAAGTGAATAGGGAATAGGGATTGGGGATTGGTGAGTGAATCACCAATCCCTAATCCCTATTCACTAATCCCCAATCCCTATTCACCAAGTATCTCCATCGCCGCGTTTCTGCCGTTCATGGCGATGACGCTGCCGCCGGGGTGCGTGCAGGCGCCGCACAGATACACACCTTGCATAGGCGTCTTGTGCGCCAGGCGATTGCTCCACATGTATTGCGGCAGACATTCGCCTTGAAAAATATGCCCGCCGGTGAGGCCTACTTTCTTCTCGATATCGGGCGGCCCCATCACCTGCACATCCACAACGGCAGCGGGGAAATTGCTGACGAAGGGCGTGATCGTATTTAGCCACAATTGCTTTACCTCGTCGCGGCGGCCGTCCCAATCGCCGTGGGCAAATGCGTAGGGCAGATATTGGCTAAACACGCTCATGGTGTGCAGGCCTGCGTGCGGGCTGTTTGGGCTGATGACGCTTGTGTCGTGCACGGTTTGAAAATACATCTCCGTCCACAAGCGTTCGGGCAACTCGCCGCGTTGCGAGGCCGCAAAAGCGGCACGCCACTGTGCCTTGTTCAGCGGCGTGTTGAGCTGGCCGCGATGATGCTCGTTGTCCATGCCGGGCCGCGCCTTAAAGTTGGGCAACTCGCGCAGAAGCACGTTTAACTTTGCCGTGCAGCCTTTGATTGGGATTGCATTAACTTGGGCTTGCCACTGTGAATCAGCCTCCTCGCCCAGCAGGCGCACTGTAACCACTGGGTCGGCGTTGCTCACAATAATCGGCGCGTGAATCGTCTCGCCGCCCATCAATTGCACGCCCACGCCGGGCAAAATTTTGGCGACCGGCACGCCCGCCGCCACCGTGCCGCCCAACTCGCGCACAATGTCGCACAGCATAAAGCTCACCATGCCCATGCCACCTTTTACATAGCCCCACTGCCCAATACGCCCATTTATTCGGCCCGACGAATGATGAAAGCGCACAAACGCCGTGCCGGGTTCAAACGGGCTGGCATTGGTGCCGATGACACCCTGGCCGAGATAGGCGTATTGCAATCGCTCGTCGTCCAAGTAGCGCGAGACGTAATCGTCCATGCTCCAGTTGAACAGGAACTGGCGCACTTCGTAGTCATTGCCGATGCGCTCATCCAGTTGCTCTGGCGTGGGCGCGCGACCAATCCACAAGTCGTCGTCGTTTAGCGGGCGAATCTTTTTGATGGCACGGCTCATCACGTTGCTCATGGCTTTCCAACCGGCCACGTCTTTGGGCGAGAAGCGTTTTATCTCGGCAGCACAGCGCTCGTCGTCGTCGTAAAGCTGCACGCTGCTGCCGTCCTCGAACGGCACGAATAACCCGGCATCGGCAGGCGTCCAATCGAAGCCGTGCGCGGGCAAGCCCAACTCGTCAATCACTTTGGGGTGCAGCAAGCCTGCCAAATACGCGCAGGGCGACATGGTGACGCCGGGCCAAGCCTCTTCCATCGTGGCCGCGCCACCCACGCGTTCGCGGGCCTCCAGCACCAGCACCCGTTTGCCCGCGCGCGCCAAATACGCCGCGCACGTTAGGCCGTTGTGGCCCGCACCAATAACGATGACATCCCACGTTTTTTGCGCCAACTCGCGCACCGGCATAGGCAGGCCAATTTGGCCGAGGTTTGTTTTTGCAGAGTTCATACAGATTGATGCACCATAAAGGACACGAAGAAACACAAAGATCACAAAGGGGTTAAGTGCTTTGTGATCTTTGTGCTTTCTTTGTGTCCTTTGTGGTGAAAAAAGGCGTGGTGCGCCTGACGTAGGCCCACAGAATAAATGTGCCCAGCGCCGTAATAGCGGCGGTGCTA
>JAYTNY010000587.1:0-3632 GCA_043748055.1 Roseobacter sp. | reverse complement strand
GAAAGTAACCAAACCTCGTGGCGTTTGGCGAGTTGCGAGATGAGGCCCCAGTTGCGCAGCGCTGTGCCTTGTCTGGGCGGGTAAGGCAGTTGAGGGGTGAGGAACAGAAGTTTCAAGTTTGAAGGTTTGAAGGTTACAGGTTTTTAGAGGCGCGAGTTTAGTGCAGATGTGTAGACCTGAAGCGTTTCTTGGGCGGCTTTGGCCCAACTGAACTGGCTGGCACGTTGGCGGGCGCGGTAGGCATAGTCTTGTCTTAGCGCCTCGTCGTTCCAGAGTTGGGTGATGAGGTTAGCGAGTTGAGCTACGTCTGTGGGTTCGTGCAGCAGGGCGGCAGCGCCCACAATTTCGGGCAGCGAGCCGCCGGTGCTGCAAATGACGGGCGTGCCGCGCGACATGGCTTCGAGCGCGGTTAACCCAAAACCCTCGGCCAACGAGGGCACGACGACACAGCGGGCGTTGCGGTACAGCTGATCGAGTTCGGCATCGCTGACGTGCCCTGCCAGATGCACACGCTGGCTGAGGCCGAGTTCATGTGCAAGCTGCATCGGCTCTGTGCCCGCCACCCAACCGCTTTCGCCTGCGATGACGAGCTTGACATCGTTGGGTGTGCGCGCCAGTGCACGCAGCAAGGTGCCCAGGTTTTTGCGCGGCTCGAAGGTGCCGACGAAGAGACAGTAGAGATTGGGGATTGGGGGTTGGGGATTGGGGATTGCTCTAGGCCCGTCGGCTGCTTCGTGAACTACAACAATTTTGTCTGGTGAAACCTCTGGCATCAGCCGCAGAATGTTGTTGCGGGTAAAGTGAGAGACGGCGATGATTTTGTTGGCACGTTGAGCAGATTGGCGCACGCGCCCGTAGTAGCGCGCTCCGTCGGCGCTCATGGCTTCGGGGTGCTCCATGAAATACAGATCGTGAATAGTGATGACTTTTTTGAAGTGACTCGCGCATGTAATAAAGTCTGGGGAGTGCAGCAGAGAGATTGGAGATTGGAGATTGGAGATTGCGAGTTCCAGGGGCAGTGTGATGTGTTCGTATTTGTGGTGGGCAGGTGTAACAGTGCGAATGACTTTGCAATTCGGCGGAACCCAGCCTGTATCGTTATCACGCCGGTCCATCAACAAGCTAATGGCTAATGGCTGATGGCTGATGGCTATCTGCGCCAACCCCTGCACCAACCTGCGCGTGTAATTGCTGATGCCCGCCTTGCGGTAAAACATCAGGCGGCAATCCATAAGTAACCTCATACTTAACAAAGATTTTATTAGACCTTTTGCAAAACCTGTGAGCAACAAACGTTTCCCCGCCCTGGCCACCCGCGACGCACGCATCTTTTACGCGGGGCAGTTTCTCTCACTCGTTGGCACATGGATGCAAAACACGGTGCTGCCGTATGTGGCTTATCGCATCAGCGGGCAGCCGTTTTACCTGGGGCTGGTGGGCTTTGCCGCCAGCCTGCCCACATTGCTGTTTACGCTGTTTGGCGGCGTTTTAGTAGAGCATGTGGACAAGCGCAAAGCCGTCATCGCCTTGCAAGCGGTGATGATGGCGCAAGCCTTTATCCTGGCCACGCTCACCCTCACCAACCAGCTTATGATCTGGCACATCATCGCGCTGGCGTTTGTGTTGGGCACGGCCAACTCCATTGAGATCACGGCCCGCCAAGCCATGCTCATCGAACTCGTCGGCAAAGAGGCGCTGCCCAACGCCATCGCCATGCAGTCCACCATTTTTAACGTGGCGCGGGTGTTGGGGCCGTCGCTGGCCGCGCCGCTGCTGTTGCTGTTTCAGGGCAACGGCGAGGGCTGGGCCTTTTTTGCGAATGGCGTCAGTTACTTCTTTGTCATTGCCGGGTTGCTGGTGGTGCGCACGCGGCCTGTGCAGACTGCCCTTAACCCCACTGAAAGCAAAAGCCCGCTGAACGAATTCCGCGAGGGGCAAAGCTACATTCGGCACACCTCGCTGGTTGCCATCATTGTGGGTATGGCGGCGGTGTTTGGCTTCTTTGGCTTTACGCCCATTCAACAGTTGCCTGTGTTTGCGCGGGATGTGTTGCGCGCGGTGGGTGACACTGATGCCATCGTTGCGGCGCGCAACGGGGCATTGGCGACCGCGCAAGGCATTGGTGCATTGGTGGCCTCGTTTACGCTGCTGGCGTTTGGCAATATCAAACGCAAAGGCTTGTTGCTGACGGTTGGCTCGTTCGTGTTCAGCGTTGCGTTAGTAGGCCTGGCTTGGTCGCGGGTGTTGTTCACGGCCTTGCCGATGATGGTGATTATTGGCTGGGGTTCGGTGACGACGCTGGCGCTGATGAACACGCTGATCCAGCTCACCGTGCCCAACGCGCTGCGCGGGCGGGTGTTTAGCACTTACTTGTGGGCGCTGCAAGGCGTGGCCCCGTTTGGCAGTTTGTTTGTGGGCTGGCTAACCCAAATGCTGGGCGCGCCCATTGCCGTTACGGTATGCGGCGTGGCCTGTTTGATGGCGTTCGCAGGGGTGAATTTCTTTACCTCGACCGTGAGAAGATTTGCAACGTAGAAGAGTGAGTGGTGATTAGGGATGGGTGATTCGTGAGTGAATCACTAATCCCTAATCACTATTCACCAATCCTCAAATGTCCATCGAATCCATTCTGCAAGCCCTGCGCGACGATGCGGACTTTATGCGCAACGTGAGCGACTGGCAGCGCGCACCCGCGCAAGCTGCGCATACGCTGCCGTTCCCCTCAACCTTGCGCAAAGAGGTGATTGACGCATTGGCGAAGCGCGGCATTGCGCAACTGTATTCGCACCAGGCCGAGGCCATTGAAGCGGCGCTGCGTGGCGAAAACGTGGTGGTGGTTGCGGGCACGGCCGGTGGCAAGAGCCTGTGCTTCCAAGTCCCCATCCTCAACGAGCTACTCATCAACCCCAACGCGCGGGCGCTGTGTTTATTTCCCACCAAGGCGTTGGCGCAAGATCAGCTTTCAGCGATGAGCCTTGAGCTATCGGCCATGAGCGCTGAGCAATTTGCTCAAAGCTCAAACCTCAAAGCTCATCGCTCATCGCTCATCGCTACCTACGATGGCGACACACCGCAGGCCAAACGCGGCGAGATCCGCAAGGATGCGCGGGTGCTGATTAGCAATGCCGACATGCTGCACATTGGCATCTTGCCGCACCATCCGCGTTGGGCCAATTTCTTTCGCAACCTAAAGTACGTGGTGATTGACGAGTTGCACACCTATCGCGGCATCTTTGGCAGCCATGTGGCAAATGTCATTCGCAGATTGAAACGCTTGTGCGCGTTTTATGGTGCGCAGCCCGTGTTTATTTTGGCGAGTGCGACCATTGCCAACCCCCAAGAACACGCCGAGCGATTGATTGAATCGCCCGTGACGGCAATCACCCAAGACGGCAGCCCCAAAGGCGAACGCAACCTGGTGCTGGTAAACCCGCCCATGCTGGATGCCGAGCTGGGCCTGCGCCAAAGTGCGCAATTTGTGGCCCGCGATATTGCCGCACGGTTTATCCGCGCAGGCGCACAGACTATTTGCTTTGCCCGTTCGCGGCAGGCGACGGAGATTTTGCTGACGTATTTGCGTGGAGCGTGGAGCGGAGAGCAGGGAGAGAATTCCTCCTCGCTCTCCGCTCCAC
>JAYTNY010000586.1:0-7319 GCA_043748055.1 Roseobacter sp. | reverse complement strand
CGCTGCAAGACTTTAATTTGGTGATTGCTGACAAGCCCGCCACGATTACGACGATTGCAGGCGAGAGCGGCAGTGGCAAAACCACGTTGGCCAGCGTGGTGCTGGGGTTTGTCAGCCTCACCTCTGGCCAAATTTTGTATAAAGGCAGCGACGTAAACACCATGACCGCCGCGCAAAAGCTGGACTATCGGCGCGAGGTGCAAGCTGTCTTCCAAGACCCGTACGAGGTCTACAACCCTTTCTATCGCGTCAAGCATGTCTTTGATTTGGCGATAGAGAAATTTAAGCTGGCAGCGAATGCCAAAGACGCGCGAGCAATGATTGAAGATGCCCTGAAAGTGGTGGGTATGCGCGGCGAAGAAGTGCTGGAGAAATATCCGCACCAGCTTAGCGGCGGCCAGCGCCAGCGCATGATGGTGGCCCGCGCCTACATGCTTAAGCCCAAGCTGATTGTGGCCGACGAGCCAGTGAGTATGGTGGATGCCAGCCTACGCGCCATGATCCTCGACATCATGCTGCGGCTGCGCGACCAGCACAACATCTCGTTTTTGTATATCACGCACGATCTCAGCACGGCGTATCAGATCGGCAACGATATTCATGTGCTGTTTCAGGGCAGCGTGGCCGAGCGCGGCGAGACGGGCAACGTGATTGAGAACCCTAAGCACCCGTATGTGCAACAGCTTATCGGCTCCATCCCCGTGCCCGACCCAGAGGTTCGTTGGGACACCGATCTGAAACTGCCCACTGAAGAAGAGATGCGCACCAGTGCCAGCAGTGGTTGCCGCTTCTACCCGCGCTGTGCCTTTAAGATGGATCGCTGCTTAACTGCGCAACCACCGCTGTACCCCATCCAACCCCAACACGAGGCGGCCTGTTATTTGTATGATGAAGCGAAACCCAAATAAGTTCAGTAGTATTTGGTTTGGAGCAACCCATGAAGACAAAGACGATTAAACATTTTTTGATGGCGACGGTAAGCAGTGCAGTGTTAGCCGCCTGCGGCGGTTCTGCGGCAGAAGAGCCACTGCCCACCAGTGCGGCTGCGCCCAAAGCCACTGTGCTTTCGCCAGAGCAACGCAACGACCAGCAAATTGGCGCTGCCGATTACACCATTGTGGTGGGCAAGTTGGAAGACCCGGCCACAGCCGTTGCGGCCTACAAGCCCAAGCTCAAAGATGGCCGTCTGGTTGCCGTCGAGTTAACGTTCGAGAATGTGAAAGGCGGCGATGCGTTGGATGTGAACCTTGCCAACCTCGTCATCATTGATGATAAAAACCTGCTCTACCCAGCCTATGTGGGTGCGCGCGACGGTGAGGTAAAAAGCCCCGGCCTGAAAAAAGGTGAGAAGGTAACAGGCTGGGCGGCGTTCGAAATCCCCAAAGATGCCAAGGCCATTAAAGTGCGCTACACCGTAGGCTTGCTGGCAACGGTGTTGCTCGAAGCGCCCGTTCCCGCCAAGTAATTTATCGCATCTTCGCTAACGCCCAATCCATCAACCCCGGCGCAATGGCCTCGGCCCACACGCCCAGCCGGTAAATGCCCGGCACAATCACCTCGCGTTTGGGGCGTTTGATGAGGCTGCTGATGGCGTTGGCAACCGCCTCTGGCCCAGGCATGGGCGCGGTAATGCCCTCGGTCATGGGCGTGCGAATAAACCCCGGCGACACCAGCGAGGCGCGTACATGCGTGCCGCGCAAGTCGCGGCGCAGGCCATCGTTCCAGGCGCGCAAGGCATGTTTGCTGGCGGCGTAAATGCTGCTGCCCGGCACAGTTACATGGCCCGACACCGAGGCCACGTTAATCACATGCCCGCTGTTGCGCGCCAACATTTGTGGCATTAAGGCCCGCGTCAGTTGGATAACAGAGACAAAGTTGGTGCGCATGATGAACTCGATTGTTTCGTCGCTGGCCTCGTAGGCTTTGGCTGGCTGGCCCACACCTGCGTTGTTTACCAGCACGTCTACGCGGCCACACTGCTGCAAGGCTTGCTGTGCCAGCGCCTCAATTTGGGTGGGTTGAGTCATGTCGGTGGGGATGGCGTACGCTGTCGCGTTGGCTTGGGTCAATTCGTTCACGAGCTTATCGAGCAAGGCCACACGCCGTGCCGCCAAAATTACCGTAAAGCCATCGCGGGCCAATTGCCGCGCCGTGGCTTCGCCAATGCCGCTGCTTGCGCCGGTTATTAGCGCTACCTTTGGTTGTGAAGTCATAATTAGCATTCATGTTACCCATGTTACCCACACCCAACCAATTGGCCCGCGTGCTGCGCAACCACTTCGGCCTACAGCCCGCAGACCGCATCGGTGTGCTGGGCGATGGCGCTGCCATGTTGCCGGTTTACCATGCGTTGTGGCAACTGGGCGCGTGCGCGGTGCCGCTGGATATAGGCACCCTGACCAACACGCAAACCTTAAACGCCGCAAACGCCATCTACTTAATTGCCCACGAGAACAAGCTGGCCCGCGCCGTGCGCGCCGTGGAGCCGGGCATGAGCGACTCGGTTGGTGCAGCCAATTGCCGCGAGGTGATTCAGTTTGGCGGCGAGGCGGGCACCACGTTTACGCATTTGGATTCGCTGGCGGCCTCGCAGCCCGACCAGCCCATCGAACAAACCGTGGATTGGGGCAGTGCCGCCAAAGGCGAGGCGCTGCTGCTGTGTTTGTACTTCATGGAGAAGGTGCAGATCTTCACATACACGCAAGACGAGTTGCGAGACTATGTGCGGCGTTGCCAAATCGAAGACAAGCCCAAGTTTCGTCCCAAACTCTCGGCGCTTACGTTTTACCCAGTGGCCGATGCGTTGGTGCAGGTGTTGGTGCAAGCGTTGACCAACTGACTTAACCCGCGAATAATGCGCACATGGCAAACAAGTACAGACTCATCATCGTAGGTGCGGGCGTGGCGGGCAGCAGCGCGGCGTACCACTTGGCAGCGCTGGGCTGGCGCGATATTTTGGTGATTGACAAGGGCGATCTCTATGAAGTGGACGGCAGCACCAGCCATGCGCCCGGCGGCATGTTCCTCACCAACAGCAGCAAGATGATGGTGTCGCTGGCCAAGCATTCGCGCAAGTGGTACGGCCAACTGCACGATGCCGCCGTGGCAACTGGCCTGGAGCCGATTTTGTTTGGCACGGGCGGGCTGGAGGTGGCTTACACAAAAGAACGCCTCGCAGATTTGCATCGGCGGTGGGGCTGGGCCAAGAGCTATGGCCTGGAGGGCGCATCCATTATTTCGCCCAACGAGGCTGCGCAACTGAACCCACTGATTAACCCGAAGGTGATTCACGGCGCGTACTACACGCCGTTCGATTCAATCGCCAAAGGCGTGCGGCTGATTACGGCTGCGGCACGCGTGGCTGAATCGGCAGGTGAGCAGCGTGTGCATTTTCAGGGCAACACGGCGGTTATAGATTTGGTTGTTGAAGGCGATCGCATCAAAGGCGTTGTTACGGACAAGGGCGTGATCGAAGCCGAGACTGTGTTGTGGTGCGCGAATATATGGGGTGATGTGCTGATCCAAAAGTATGGCGTGCATTTGCCGCTATACGCCGCGCAACATCTCTACACCATTACGGCGCCGTTGCCCGAACTGGCGGGCGAGAAAGAGGAAGTGCGCCACCCGCTGATGCGCCACCAAGACCACGACATGTATTTTCGGCAACACTTCGATTGCTATGGCGTGGGCAGTTATCGGCACGAGCCGCTGATGGTAGACCCCTCTAACTTGCCGAGTTTGGGCAAGAGCGCCAAGCTGCCGTTTACGCCCGAGCATTTTGAGAAGGGTTGGGAAAGCACGGTGGAGCTGCTGCCTGCGCTGAAGAAGGCTGAGTTGGTGACGAAGTTCAACGGCATGTTTGCGTTCACCACCGACGGCTACCCGATTATGGGTGAGACGACGGTGAAAGGCTTGTGGAGCAATGTGGGCCTGTGGTTGACGCACGCGGGTGGGGCCGGGCAGGCCATTGCCAACTGGATGACGCATGGCGACCCGGGCCTAGACCTGCGCGAAGGCGACATTGTGCGCTTTCAGCCACATTACAAAACCAAAAAATATATTAGCGCCCGCACCGCCCAAAACTACCGCGAGGTGTATCAGACCATTCACCCCAACGAGCAAATTACCAACCCGCGCAATGTGCGGCTCTCGCCGTTTCATGCGCGCTTGCTAGAGCAAAAAGGCGAGATGTGGCAAAGCGCAGGTTGGGAGGTGGCGCAGTGGTATGAAGAAAACGCCCGCCTGCTCGAAAAATACGAAGACCAAATTCCGCTGCGCAACGGCTGGGCTGCCAAAGTGTGGTCGCCTATTCAAGGCGCAGAGCATTTGGCCGTGCGCGAAAACGTGGGCATGTTTAACCTGGCCGCGCTGGCTATTGTGGAGGTGGCTGGCACGGGTGCTTTGGCCTACTTAAACCGAATCGCCGCAAACCAGATTGATAAGCCGGTGGGCAAGATTGTCTACACCAGTTTGTTGAACGAGCAGGGCGGCATTGTGGCCGACTTAACGATTGTGCGCCGCGCCCAAAACAAGTTCTGGGTGATGACCGGCGGCGGCGTGTTGCCGCACGATCTGGCGTGGCTGGAGAAGCACGCACCCGACGACGTGGTGATTACGGACGTAAGCAGCGCGTGGGCGACGATTGGCCTGTGGGGGCCAAAGGCCCGTGAGGTGTTGCAGCGCGTGTGCGAACAAGACATCTCCAACGCCGCCTTTCCGTACTACACCACTAAGCATCTGCACATCGATGCCGTGCCGGTGTACGCCTTGCGCGTGAGCTATGCCGGTGAGTTGGGCTGGGAGCTGTACACGCCCACCGAATACGCCCTGCGTTTGTGGGATGTGTTGTGGGAGGCAGGCCGCCCCAACGAGTTAATCGTGGCGGGCAGTGGCGCGTTCGATTCGCTGCGCCTGGAGAAAGGCTACCGCCTGTGGGGCGCGGATATTCACACCGATTACAACCCATACGAAGCGGGCTTGGGCTGGGCTGTAAAGCTGGATAAAGGTGATTTTATTGGCCGCGAGGCATTGGTAAAAGCCAAAGCCGAAGGGCCGAAGAAGAAGCTATGTGCCATGACGTTGAATAACGGCGGTGTGCTGTTGGGCAAAGAGCCGATCTCTAACAATGGCACGCATTTGGGCTATGTTTCAAGCGCCAACTATGGCTATAGCGTGGGAAAATTTATCGCCTATGGCTACCTGCCGATTGCGCACGCGGCCACTGGTAGCCAGGTAGAGATTGAATACTTCGGCAAGCGCTTGGCCGCGACGGTGAGCGACGAGCCGGTGTTTGATGCGAAGGGCGCGCGGATGAAGGTGTAACCTGAGGTGCTAGGCACTTTCAGCGATTCCTATCGCCAGTGCCTAGCACCTGGCTGTGAATAGGAGACAAGCTTGATGGAATACGATCTCGACAAAATTGATGAAGCCGCACTGGCGCTTTTGGCGCAGACGATGTTTGAAGATCATGGCATAAAACGTGCGTGGAAAGGCATGGACTGGGATGTAATGAATCGACTGGCTGTGAAGGCTTGGATCGCTGATCCAAAAGGCAAATCGAATTGCCACGAACGCACGGGCGTAAACGCCCGCGCTCAACAGCGAAGCCCGTTGGGCTGAAATCTGGAAAGAGATAGCCCAACGGGCTTCGCTGTTAAGCCCTGCGGCTTTAGCCCAGGGCGTTCACCGAACGCCGCAACCGTGACTATTACAAACAGCCTCAACTGCCAGTGCATGACCATTCGCCTCGCTAACATCACCGATGCCCAAGCCATCGCCCACCTCCTCCAACGCGTCTTCACCCAAACCTACGCCACTGCCATCCCGCCCGCCACGCTAAGCCGCTACCTCGCGCAAGAATTCTCGCCCGCCGCGCTCGCCCTCAAACTGGCCGACCCCAATGCCATAAACCTCATCGCCGAAGCCAGTGGAAATATCATCGCCTTCAGCGGCATCGAACCCCAACCCATACCCCATCATCCCGAACAAGCCAATACCGCTGAGCTAACCAAGTTTTATGTAGATGCAAATTTTCATGGGCGAGGCATCGCCGCACAACTGCTGGCACGTGCGCTTGAATCAGCCAAACAACGTGGCTGGCGCACGCTGTGGCTTTGCGTCTGGGAACACAACTCACGCGCCATAGCCTTCTACCAAAAACACGGCTTTGCTCAGGTTAGTCATACTGAGGTCTACGTCGAAGACATTGTTTTTCACGACCTCGTGATGACCAAAGATTTACATGATTAACGACCCCATCCTCCTCAACGACTGGCACCCGGTCGCCAGCCTCGACCAATTTGACCAAACCCCCGTCATTGCCGTGCGCTTGCTGGGGCGAGACTTAGTGCTGTGGCAACTCGGCGAGCGCTACCTGGCCTGGCAAGACCTGTGCGTGCATCGCGGCACGCGCCTATCGCTCGGCAAAATAATTGATGGCTGCCTCGAATGCCCGTATCACGGCTGGACGTATAACGCCGAGGGCGAGTGCGTGCGCAGCCCCGCGCACCCAGGCCAAACGCCGCCCAACAAAGCTGCTGTGCAAACCTATCGCGCCCAAGTGCGTTACGACCTCGTGTGGGTCTGTCTCGGCCAACCCACCAACGACATTCCCACCTTCCCCGAATGGCATGCGCCCGGCTACGCCCACGCCGTGTGCGGCCCCTTCCCGCACATTCGCGCCAACGGCCCGCGCCTCATCGAAAATTATTTGGACGCCGCGCATTTCCCCTTTGTGCACGAGGGCGTGCTGGGCGACCGACGCCAGCCGGAGATGGGTGACTACGAAGCGCGCATCACGCCCAACGGCAATGGCATAGAAAGCGATCCCATCGCCGTGCATCAGCCCGATCCGTTCGCGGGTGGGCCGGGCCGCGTCACCTACACCTATCACGCCTATCGCCCGCTTACGGCGCACTTCACAAAGCACATGCCGACTGCGACCAACGGCATGGTTCTCACTGTTACGCCGCACGATGATCTCGATTGCACTGCTTGGTTCATCGTCGCCACATCAGCCCGCAAAGACAACGCCGCGCTCAAAACCGAATACACCCCGCGCATCGCCGCCATCTTTGAGGAGGATCGCGCCATCGTCGAGTCTCAGCGCCCAGAACTGTTGCCGCTGGATTTGCAAGCCGAGCTACACCTCAAATCCGACCGAGTTGCGATTGCCTACCGCACATGGTTACGGCGCTTGGGTATGACGTGGGGCGTAGCATGAAAAGGTGCCACGCACTTCGGAAAGTGCGTGGCACCTGTACGCGTTTCTTGCCTCACTCCGTCCGCAATGCCGCAATCGGGTCCAGCCGCGTCGTGCG
>JAYTNY010000585.1:0-4029 GCA_043748055.1 Roseobacter sp. | reverse complement strand
CTGGCCTTTGCGCGCAATACAAGTGAGGTGGTGCGTTATCTGCGCTCACAGATGCTGCCCACACGCGATGAGCTAAACGAGTGGAATGTGGAGCGCACACAATGGTCGGCCACTATGACCCCGGCGCATAGCTACTTGCATCGCATCCGGCGATGGCTGGACCCGAATGTGAGCCGGATTGAGATTTAGGGTTACGCACCTACGGCGCTGTACTTCTTCATAGCGGCGCGCCACTGCACTAAAAACACGCTGGCGAACACAGCGATCCAAAAAACTTGCAAGCCGAAGTTAAGCGCAATCTCGCCGGGGCTGAGCTTGTTCAAGATCAACTGCGTTGGGAAGTACGCGCTCAGTTGATACGGCGCGAAGCGAGCCAGGGTTTGCAGCACACCAGGGAGCAAATTGAGTGGCACGAACTCGCCGGACAGCATGGTGCCGATGGCGAAGCGCACCAGCTGATCGAACCAAAACACACGGGTTGTCCAAAACGCCAAGCATGCGATGACCGCGCCAAAGAAGAAGTTCAGCACAAAGCCCAGCACCAACGAGATGACACCTAACCCAATGCTGGCTGGGGTGAGGTTGAACGCGGGTTGAAAAGCCAACACCAACACCAACCAAGCCGGAATAAATACCAACATCTGCAAGGCCTTAAAGCCCAGATTAGAGGTAAGCGCACGCACCAGCACCGGATGCATGGGCAACACCAACTCGGATGAGAGCGAACCATCCTGAATCTTGCTGGCGAAGATGTGAATGGTGATGTCGGCAGTGATGATCGTCACCGGCAGCAGCATCAGGTAATACGTTACAAAGTCCAGCGCCGTCATGCCTTGAATGCTGCCCTGCACGCTGGCAATGCTGGACCACACGGCCAAGAAGATGACGGGCGTGACCAGCCAGAAGAACAAATACATGAGCAGGTTGGCGCGGTATTGCCATTGCTCGGCCCACACAATTTGCCAGGTGCGTTTGTAGATGTTCAGCATGTGCGGAGGATTGTAATTTGAATCTATTAGCCAGTTTGGCTTTCGTCTAGACCTGCAAGGTTTCAGAAAACCTTGCAGGTCTGATTTTTGCTTCGCCCAGCCTTATTTTGCGCTAGCAGACACCGGCACTGGCTGGCTGCCCGCACCCGCAGGCAAGCCGCCGCTGGCTGTGCGCATGTTTTGCACCGGCTTACTACCAGATTGAAACACAAACACATCTACCAACGCGGTGTATTGGCCGTCAGCATCGGCACGAAACAGCCAGGCGTTATCGCGAATGAGCGTGGAGATGCTTTGAAAGGCCTTGCTGCCCTTGTTTTGAATCACATAGTTGGCGTCGAGCGTGTTGAGATCGGGCTGGCCGACTTTGGGGTTGGGGCGCATCGCTCTGGAGAGGGGTTTACAAACCAAATTGCATAGTGTGTATTCATGGTTCGTTAAACAATGATCTCTCCCCGAATAACCAAAGTGCTGCGCGATGTAGGCAGCAACAAATCCCGCACGATGTTGGTGGTCATGTCCATCGCTATTGGCGTATTTGCCGTGGGCACCACGCTAACAATAAGAGATGTGATGGCCCGCGAGATGCAACGCAATTGGGATATTTCCAGCCCGCGCAGCGCACGCATAAACCTGCAAGGCTTTGGACAGGATTTTGTAAACAGCATCCGCCAGATGCCAGAGATTGCCGAGGCCAAAGGCCGTAGCAACGCCTTTGCCCGTGCCCAGGTGAATGGCAGCGATGAGTTGAAATACATCATCGTCAACGCCATAGACAAGTTCGATGACATGCGGCTCGACAAAATTGAAAAAGAAGATGTGCCGCCGGGGGTCTGGCCGCCTGCCAAACGCGTGGCCGGGACGATACACACGCCCGACGAAGGCGGTGGCAGCTTCTTGTTTGCGGTCAACGGCTTTGTCACCTACGACACGTGGGAATGGATGGATCAGGGTCGCCAGTTTGGTTCGCTGCTCATCGAAGTATCTGAACGCGTCACAAACAGCGCCCACATTCAAGAAGTTGTAGACCTGATTAAGAAGCGCATCGAGAACAACGGCTGGGTTTACTCAGGCGCAGAGATTCCCTTTCAGCCCGGCCAACATCCATTCGCTTCAACGATTAACGGCATCGTGTTATTGATGACCGCACTAGGAATCGCCTCGCTGGTGCTCAGCGGCTTTCTGGTCATCAACACCGTGTCGGCGGTGCTGGCGCAGCACATGCGCCAAATCGGCATGATGAAGGCTGTGGGCGCACGCACCGACCAACTCTTCCGCATGTATGGGGGCATGGTTTTAATTTTTGGTGTGCTCTCGCTATTCGTGGCGTTGCCGTCGGGCTGATCAGTTGGGCGCTGGCGGCGCTGTTGGCTATTCCACTGAGCGCAGGCGTCACGCGGTTGCTGGGCACGGCGCTGGAATTTGAGGTGATGGGTGCCTTTTCATACACCGGCCTGGGCATTTGGTTTGCAGCCGTCGTGCTTATCGCCGTGTTCGCCAGCGTACTGCCCGCGTTGCCCGCGTGGAACGCCTCGCGGCTGACCGTGCGCGAGGTCTTGTCGTATGCCTAATGCGCGTTTCGGCCCCAGGTCGCGCCCGCTCCCAGCTTGCTTACCCCCGGAGGCTGTGGGCGGGCGCGACGTGGGGCCGAGATGTCTGGCACAATGCCCGCCATGCGCGTGTTTGTTTGGATGGGGCTGGCATTAACGCTTTGGCTGGTGTTTGCCGATGAGGCCCGCGCCGCGCAAACGCTGCCACCCAATGCCTTAATCGTTGATGACGACGTAGAAAGCACCAACCCCAACTTTCTGCGCGGTGGCCCTGCCGAATACTGGCGCAATGCAAGCATTACTGGCACAGCGTATTACAGCGGCAGCATGGCCTGGACGCTCAACAATTCCAGTACCGTCGAAAATTACGCCTACTGGCATCTACCACTCTCGGCCACTGTACCGCTCAGCTACGAAGTCTTCGCCTTCATCCCCGCCTACAACGCCACCACCCACAACGCCAAATACCAAATCGCCCATGCAGGCCTCACCGAAACGCACAGCGTAAACCAAAATGCTTTCGTGGCCGAGTGGGTCAGCCTCGGCACCTACTCGCTCACGACCCACAACACCAGCTACGTGCTACTCATCGATGCCACCGGTGAGCTGACTGCCACCCAGCAAGTGGGCTTCGATGCGATGGCCTTCGTGCCCATCACCGCTACAACGGAGCCAAACCCACCGCCCATTACCAGCCCCATCACCTTAAGCCACAGCCTATTTTTGCCCGTGTTGATGAATAACGCGGACGTGCTACTCACAAGTACTTCGCGTTACGTTTCCACGATCAACCCGCAAGCGCACTACCGCATGGGCTGCGAGAGTGGCCGCGCCGGCGAGAGCGGCACCCTCATCTTGGATTTCGGCCAGCCGCAACAGGTGGGCTTCGGCTACGGCACGCTCATCTTCGATTACGTTACGCTGGCCTCGACCCCACAAATTGCCGAAGCCGCCAAGTCTTTCTTGCGCGGCTTTGCCGATTGCGCACCCAGCCACGCCACACTCACCCTCGCCATCGGCACCAGCAACTTCAAAGGCGCAACCACATTCGAGCATGGCGCAGCCTGGGCGCAACTGGTGAACGCGCTCAACACATGGATAAGCACCTCCCCTCTCCCGAAGGGGAGAGGGGCCGGGGGTGAGGGCAGCGCGGGTCGCTTTGCATTTTTAGGCGCCAACGACATCGAACCCAGTTGGAACACCGCCGCCAACACGCGCAACTGGGTGCAGGGCTATGCCTCCGCCGCGTTGCAAAACTATCTCAACTACGGCAGTTGCGATGGCTGCCCCAGCGCGCAATTCCCAACTTGGACCCCCAACAACGGCTGGATGCTGGACGACATCTGGTTCGTCTCGCAAGGCGCAATCATCGCGCGGCCCTTTCCAGAGATTTACGCCACCAATGGCATTCACGCCCGCCAATGGCAATGGGTGAGTTTGTATGCCCAGCAACAAAAAGGTGCGCGCATGAGCTTTGCAGGCGCGCTCAC
>JAYTNY010000584.1:0-1745 GCA_043748055.1 Roseobacter sp. | reverse complement strand
CAGAAAATCCTTCAGCGTGTCGTTGCAGGCCACTGGCCCACTGCCGGGGCCGCCGCCGCCATGCGGGGTGCTAAAGGTCTTGTGCAGGTTGTAGTGAATCACATCAAAGCCAATCTGCCCCGGCTTGGCGACACCGACGAGCGCGTTCATGTTCGCGCCATCACCATACACCAAGCCACCGGCAGCGTGCACCAACTGCACCACTTCTTCCACATGCTCCTCGAACATACCCAGTGTGTTGGGGTTGGTGATCATCAGGCCACACACGGTATCGTCTAAATTTTTCTTCAGCGCCGCAAGGTCTACGTTGCCGCGCGCGTCGGATGGAATCTCGACCACTTGCAAGCCCGCCATTGCACACGTTGCCGGGTTGGTGCCGTGCGCGCTGTCGGGGATGAGCATCTTGGTGCGCTTTACATCGCCGCGAGATTGGTGATAGGCACGCATCATCAGCACGCCCGTAAATTCGCCCTGCGCCCCGGCGGCGGGTTGGATGCTGGCAGCGGTCATGCCTGCAATCTCGGCCAAGAAACCTTGTAAGTCATACATGAGGCACAACACGCCTTGCGTATCCTCCGCCTCTTGCAGCGGATGCACGCCTGCAAAGCCCGGCATGCGCGCGGCGTCCTCGTTCACGCGCGGGTTGTACTTCATGGTGCAACTACCCAGCGGATACATGTTCGTATCAATCGCCATGTTCAACCGCGAGAGCCGCGTGAAATGGCGCGTTACATCAATCTGGCTGACTTCGGGCAATGGCAAGTTGTGCCGCAATAAATTCTTGGGCAAGTCATAGTGCGGCACATCGCTCAGGGGCAAATCCACACCCACGCGGCCCGGCGAAGAGAGATCGTAAATCAGGGGTTCCATAGGTTGGTGATTAGGGAATAGGGATTCGTGATTAGACGAGACGCAATGTTAGCAGCATCAAACTTGCGTGTGAGTACTGATGTACTTGCGCAGCAGAGTCGCAACGACAAACCAGGTTTCGCGCCGCGGAAGGCGTTTGAGAAACCTGGTTTGTCGTTGAGGGGCTTGCTGGAGCCTCAATTCACACTGAGGTGATACATGGCAAGGCTTTCCACATCCACTGCGCCATCCTCGGCAAACACAGCCACCGCTTCGCTGCCGGGTTCGGGGAAGAGCTGCTCGGTCATCACCACGCGGCCATCATCAGCGAAAATTTCAACCGAATTCTGGTCAATCAGGATGCGCAAGGTGATTACGCCCTGTCTTGGTTCCAGCGGGGCGAGGTGCGGCGCGGCAAACCCTGGCAGCTTTGGCCCCGCCGCGCTGCGGTTGAGGATGAGCTTGCTGTGCTGAACGTTATAGCCAATGACCGTGGCCCCGGCAGCATTGCCACGCACGCGCAGGCCAAAATAGGATGCGGTGGTGTTAGCATCTACGCGAAAGGTGACGCGAATCTCTTGCACCGACCCACACGCCTGATCGAGCAGGATCGTCTGACGGTCAATCTTCTTCGCGTCCCATTCCACACACGGCTTGTTTAACGCGTCCAACTCTCGAACGGGTTGTTGCACCAGCACCGTATCTTTTCCATCTTGGCGCAAAGACAACTCACGCGGCAGGCTCATCGAGCCACGCCAACCGCCACTGTCTGGGGTTTTATCGCCGTACGACCAGTTGTTCATCCAGGCCAACGCTAATTTGCGGCCATGGGGTGCATCGTTCCAGGCCTGTGGGGCATAGAAGTCCGCACCGTAATCCATCCAACGAATGGTCTT
>JAYTNY010000583.1:0-4941 GCA_043748055.1 Roseobacter sp. | reverse complement strand
TGATTCTTAGGGAACAGGGATCAGGTTCTTCTGCAAACGTAAAGCAAAGCGCGTGGTAGGTGCAACTACACATTCGCCGGTGCATGAACTTATTTTTTTTATTCTGTTATTCGTTCACACCCGTTATGTGAGCTGGGTTTCCAAGACCCGGCTGGTTTAGCCCTATCTTCCACAACCCCAAACTTTGCATTTGCCGTGCGCCTGGGCCTTGAGCCTTAAACAAGGAGACGAGCAATGCTTTCATTTGAAGCAAAGTATCGTCGTGAGGCATTGGAAACCCGTCCCAATTTACTGGGATTGGGCATGTTCAAGTTTTGGGTAGGCCGGTTTTACGTAGGTCTGTGGGGCCTCATCGCCAGCGTCGCCATCTTTTTTGGCGCAGGCGCATGGTTCTGGCGCGTGGCTTTCCGCGACCCCAACCACACCGGCAACTTCCTCTTGAACTTCATCCGCGGCCAGGTGGAAGTGCCACCTGCGTCTGTCGGCGTGCGCATCCCCCTCACTGAAGCCGAAGGTTTTTGGTGGTTTTTCATCGTATTGATGGCTACTATCGCCTTCTTCAGTTGGATGATGCGGCAAGCCGATATCTCACGACAACTCAACATGGGCTACCAAGTGCCCATTGCGTATGGCGCGGTCTTTTCATCGTTTGTAACCATTCAATGGGTGCGCCCGCTGCTGTTGGGCCACTGGTCGGAGGGCTTCCCGCTGGGGGTCATCGCCCACCTAGACTGGCTTAGCACGTTTGGTTACCGCTTTTACAACTTCTACTACAACCCCTTCCACGCGCTGGGCGTGGCTTTGTTGTTTGGCAGCGGCTTCGTGCTGGCGTTGCACGGCGCAACCATTCTTAGCGCCGCCGGGGCCAGCAAGCACGCCGAGGGCGTGACCGAGGACAACGTCAACACGTTTTACTGGGAGTTCTTCGGCTATTCCGTCGGCGAAATCGGCGTGCACCGCCTCTCGCTCTATGCCGGGGTGTTCTGCGTGTTGATTAGTAACCTGTGCCTGGTACTTTCTGGCACGCTGGTTCAAGACTGGAGCGGCTTCTGGAACTTCTGGAATAAGATGCCGTTCTGGAGTGGGTTTGGGTTCTGAGGGAGCGGTAAGCATGAAGCGATAAGCGGTAAGCGACGAACTTACGGCTTACAGCTTCCGGCTTATAGCTAATAGCTTTTATGGCACAAGAAATTTACCGAGAACCCTTTGAACGTCGCTCAAAAGGCGTGGGCTACCTCACGTTTTTACGCGGCTTTGCCGATACACAAATTGGCCCGATTTACTTGGGCATGTGGGGCCTGTTTGCCATTTGCAGCTTCTCGCTGTGCGTGCTGATGATCTTCTTCGGCTACGGCGTGCAAGTAGGCTACAACCCCATCCGTTTTCTGCGCGAGTTTGCCGTGTTGAGCGTGGAACCACCTGCGCCCAGTATGGGCCTGGCCTGGGCACCCTTGAAAGAGGGCGGCTACTGGCAGATGGCAACGCTGTTCCTGGGCCTCACGCTCACGTTCTGGACGTTGCGCATGTGGACGCGTGCTACCGCCAACAACCTGCGCCCAACCGTGCCCGCCATCTGGGGTGCTGTGCTGTTTTTGTGGGCCGCCATCTATATCATTCACCCCATCTGGGTGGGTTCGTGGAACGAGGCCCCCGGACATGGCTTGCGCGCACAGCTCGTTTGGGCGAATGCGTTCAGCATCAAGTATGGCAACTTTTACTACAACCCGTTCCACATGGTCAGCATCTTTGGCCTGTTGGGTAGCACGGTGTTGGTTGCTATGCACGGCGCAACGATTCTGGCGACGCTAAAGTACGGCTCGCACCACGAGGCCGAGGAAGTGATTGACAGCGACGAAGGCACGCACCGCGCCCAGTTGTTCTGGCGCTGGGTCATGGGCTTCAACGCCACGGCGTGGTCTATCCACGTGTGGGCGGCGTACTTCGCGGTCATCACCATGGTGTTTGGTGCTATTGGTGTGCTAGCCAGCGGCACCGCAGAGCCGAACTGGTTCCTGTGGGCCTGCCGTGCGGGCATTGTGCCGGGCGGCCAAGCTGCCTGTGCTTATTAAGCTGGAGGCTTAGTCATCATGGCAAAAGAAAAACCCTCTGATGGCGCAATTGCCCAGTACGACGAACGCCAGAAATCGATTCTGAGCGGCGAAGTCGTGGGCATTGTGGCCTTCACCTTTATGGCGTTGATCGGCGTTGTGGCTGTCTCTCGTGCGGTGACAATCAACCGCGCAGATGACGGTTTCCGCGCTGAGTACAACTACAACTACGCAGGTGTGCAGAAAGTTGGGTTCGGCGACTATCTCGCATCCATCAACCAAAAACAAGTGGCCCCCAGCGCGGAGGCCCTAGCGGCCTACGCCACCTGGGCGGCAGCGAACCCCAAGACGAAGAATGTGCAGGTGCTGAACAAGTACCTGGGCAGCAAGTATGACGACACCGCTGCCGTGTTTGGCTTTATGAGCGCCTACTTTGTGCCCGGCATGGGCCAAAGCTGCGAGTATTGCCACAATCTGCAAGACTTCTCATCGTACGAGAAGCCCACCAAGAACACGGCCAAGAGCATGTTGGTGATGACCTTTGAGCTGCAAAAGAAGTGGGTGAACACGATACCTAGACCGGAAGGCCAGAAGGTCTACAACATCATGTGCGCCAGTTGCCACGCTGGGCAAGCCAAGTTCTGGAACAACACGCTCAAGGCCGATCCCAAGAACTACGCCAAGTTCGGCATCGAAGGCGGCGACCAGCCCGCGGGTTACAACCTTGTGGATGACACGTTCTTGAAATCGCGCGTGGATGGCGACGGCAATGTGAATTGGTTCAAGGCGATTGCAGACAAACCCAAAGACGGCGCAGGCTTGGCTGGCACCGTGCGCAACCAGTATGCCATGTATCACATGAACGGCGCGCTGGGCGTGGGCTGCGATTTCTGTCACTACGGCGGCTACTTCCGCAGCTATGCGCTGGAAGATGGCACGTTCAAGTGGCCCAAGACGCAGGCCCGCCACATGATGGGCATGGTGCAAGACATCGCCATCAACTGGCTGCCGCAAATGCCCAGCCCCGAAGATGCGACGAAGAAGATGGAGAACACCGCAACGCCCAACTGCTACATGTGCCATCGCGGCAACGTGGTGCCGCCCGGCGATTATGAGTTCACCGAGCCGATTCTGGATGTGGCCGACCCGCTGATTAAGCCGATTGAAAACTTGGCACCAGCGAAGGACATTCTGCCGCCCAAGTAAAAGAAGTAATTAGTAATTAGTAAGTGTCACTTACCAATTACTAATTACTCGTTACCAATCGCCTACGCATGATTAACCGTCGCCTCCTCCGGCTCGCCCTGTTTCAGTTTGGTATGGGCTTTAGCGTGGTCGTGTTCAGCGGCACGCTAAACCGCGTGCTCATTAAAGAGGAGGGCATTCCTGCGGCAGCGGTGGGTTGGTTGCTGAGCTTGAGCGTGTTCGTTGCACCTGCACGCGCCTTGTTCGGCTTCCGCTCCGACCGCGAACGCAAGACTTTTGGTTATCGCCGCTTGCCCTACTTCTGGATCGGCATGATGATGATCTTTGCAGGGCTATCGGCGGGGCCGTTCTCATTGCTCGTGCTCAGCCGCTCGTTCGATCTGCGGGTAGACCTGCCGTTTGGGGTGGCACTGGGTATCTGCACCTTCATCTTTTTGCTGTATGCGTTGGGGTCGCACATCGCGCAGACCGCGTATTTGGCATTGGTGACGGACATGACACCGCAACGAGAGCGCACCCGGTCGGTGGCGTTCTTGTGGACGGCGCTCATCATCGGCCAAATCACCAGCTCGTTTGTGATTAGCTTCTGGTTGAGCGACTACACGCCGATGAAGCTGGTGCAGGTGATGCAAACGTCGTCCATCGTGTTCCTTGTTTGTGCCATTGCCGCCATCTGGAAGCAAGACCAAATGGTGAATGTGGGCGAGGGCGAAGGCGAGGATGACTTCACCAACCGCGTGTGGAGCATCGTGAAGACACCACGCATTCGTATGTTGTTCCTCATTGTGTTCTTGGGCACCATTGGGCTGACCGAGCAAGATGTGTTGATGGAGCCTTATGCGGGCCAGGTATTGGGGATGACAGTAGGCGAAACCTCGCGGATTACTGGCTTTTGGGGCATTGGCATGTTGGTTGCCATGTTCATTGCGGCGCGCATTGTGCCGCGCATGTCATCGCCGCTGCCGATAACGATGGTGTCTTGCACGCTGGGGCTATTGGCAATGGCGTTGGTGATCGGTGTTTCGATGACACGTTCAGTGGTCATGTTGTTGTCCGGTGTCATGCTGGTGGGGCTGTCGAATGGCCTATTCCTCATCTCAACGTTGTCGCTGGTGGTGAACATGGCCGACATCAAAACGGCAGGGTTGTTTGTGGGGATGTGGGGCCTTTGCCAGACCACGGCGACGGGTTTGAGCAACATCGTCGGCGGGGCGATTCGAGATGTGTTCGCATCACCGAGCAACCCGATTGCGGGCTACACAGCCGCCTATACAGTCGAAATGTTGATGCTGTGTGTCGCTTTCGTCTTGTTGCTAACCATTCCGCGTGATTCGTTCGCCACGTCACGCGGCCAATCGGCATTCGCAGGTTTAACCGACCTGCCCGGAGCGTAAAACGCCGCGTGTTTATACGCGGAAAGGAAAGAATCTATGCAAATTATTCCAGGTAGTGAAGCTCTGTTATGTGTGGCTTTGTTGCTATTTGGGTCGTTTGGCCTGTTCGGGCTGTTTTGGATTACGGATAGTGATGCTGTCCGCACCAGCTATCGACCCGAACATGCAACTGAAAAACGCGACAAAGAACAGACCTAGTGGGTCATCTGGGGATAGAGTAGGCTTGAGGGATGCCACGAAAGAGCCGAGAGCCGTTACGGGAATTGACGGAAGAAGAGAGGGAGAAAATGCAG